>JAJXZZ010000127.1 GCA_021779795.1 Acidobacteriota bacterium
GGTTAGTGGCTAGTGGCTAGTGGCTAGTAAATCACGCGTGACACACTGACCACTAGCCACTAGCCACTAGCCACTAGCCACTAGCCACTGACCACTGACCGCCAGGCTCTACGGCGAAGTCCTCCCCCTACACCTTCGCGATCGCCTGCTCGAGGTCGGCGATGAGATCTTCGACGTTCTCGATGCCCACCGAGTAGCGGACGAGGCCGTCGGTGATGCCGCCCTCGAGGCGGTCGGCCTGCGACATGCCGGCGTGCGTCATCGACGCGGGGTGCTCGATGAGCGTCTCGACGCCGCCGAGCGACACGGCCAGCGTGGCCAGCTTGACGTTGTCCATCAGGTTGCGCCCCGCCTCGTACCCGCCCTTCAGCTCGAAGCTGATCATCGACCCGAAGCCGGACATCTGGCGCTTGACCAGCTCGTGCTGCGGGTGCGACTCGAGGCCGACGTAGCGGACCCACGCCACCTTCGGGTGCGCCTCGAGCCAGCGGGCGACGCGCATCGCGTTCTGCTGCGCCCGCTCGACGCGCAGCGACAGCGTCTTGACGCCGCGGCTCACCAGGAACGCCTGGTGCGGGTCCATGTTCACGCCGAGGACGATCATCATGGCGCGCAGCTTCTTGTAGACCGCGGGGTCGCGCGCGACGATCAGGCCGCCGACGACGTCGGCGTGGCCGTTGATGAACTTGGTCACCGAGTGCAGGACGACGTCGGCGCCGAGGTCCAGCGGCTTCTGCAGGCACGGGCTGGCGAACGTGTTGTCCACCACGACGAGCGCGCCGCGGGCGTGGGCCAGCTCGGACACCGCCCGGATGTCGGTGACCAGCATCGCCGGGTTCGACGGCGACTCGACGTACACCATCTTCGTGTTCGGCCGAATCGCGGCGCGGACCGCGCCGAGATCGGAGGTGTCGATGTAGCTGTACTCGACGCCGAACCGGCTGAACTGCTGTTCGACGAGGGTCCGCGACGGGCCGTAGACCGACCCCGTGCTCACCAGGTGCGCGCCCTGCGACAGCAGCGCCATGTAGCACACCGTCACCGCGCCCATGCCCGACGCCGTGGCCACGCCGTCGAAGCCGTTCTCGAGCTCGGCGACGTTCTGCTCGAGCGCGCGGATGGTCGGGTTGCCGATCCGCGTGTAGATGAAGCCGTCGGCCCGGCCGGCGAACCGGTCGGCGCCGTTCTGCGCGCTGTCGAACGCGAAGGTCGAGGTCTGGTAGACGGGCGTGACGGCGCTGCCGTAGGGGTCGTGCGGGATCCCCGCGTGGACCATCTTCGTCTCGAATCCCAGCTTCTTGGTATCCATATCACTCCATGGTGTCGATGAAGGTCTCCCGGCCGCTCCCGCCATCATATCAGGCGGGTCCGGCTACACGTCGAGCTCCTCCGCCTCCTCGGCCCGGTCCATGATGAACCGGAACCTGGCCGAGGCGTCGCGGCCCATCAGCTCGTTGATGACGCGGTCGGTCATCAGCTGGTCGGCGATCTCCACGCGCAGCAGCCTCCGCGTCTTCGGGTTCATCGTCGTCTCCCAGAGCACCTTCGGCATCATCTCGCCCAGCCCCTTGAACCGGGTGATCTCGGGCGTCGGCCGGCCCGGCCCGGGCTGGCCCTGGCGCGCCAGGATGGCGTCGCGCTGCGCGTCGTCGAGCGCCCAGTGGGTCTGCTTGCCGATGTCGATGCGGTAGAGCGGCGGCTGCGCGAGGTAGACGTGCCCGCGGGCCATGAGCTGCGGCATGTGCCGGTAGATGAAGGTGAGCAGCAGCGTGGCGATGTGATTGCCGTCCGAGTCGGCGTCGGCCAGGATGATCACCTTGCCGTAGCGCAGGCGCGCGATGTCGAACGCCTTGCCGAGCCCGCAGCCGAGCGCGGTGACGAGGTCCGACAGCTCCTTGTTCTCGAGCACCTTGGCGAGCGAGGCGCTCTCGGCGTTGAGCACCTTGCCCCGCAGCGGGAGGATCGCCTGCCGCGCCCGGTCGCGCCCCTGCTTGGCCGACCCGCCGGCCGAGTCCCCCTCGACGATGAAGATCTCGCTGTCCGGCCGCGAGGGGGACGTGCAGTCGCTCAGCTTGCCCGGCAGCGTCAGGCGGTTCGACGTGGCGCTCTTGCGCGAC
Organism: Acidobacteriota bacterium; assembly: GCA_021779795.1. Lineage (GTDB taxonomy): Bacteria > Acidobacteriota > Vicinamibacteria > Vicinamibacterales > Fen-181 > FEN-299. Next base: position 2,118 of record JAJXZZ010000127.1, read on the forward strand.
ACCTCCTGCTGGGCGGCCCGGCTGGCCTCGCGCGCCCGCGCCGCGAGGACGATGCGCCCGACGATCGCCTCGGCCACGCTGCGGTTCTCGTTGAGCCACTGCTCGAGCGCCGGGCGGATCATCGAGTCCACCGCCGACAGCACCTCGGGGTTGTTCAGCCGGTCCTTGGTCTGCCCCTGGAACTGCGGCTCCTCGAGGAACACGCTGAGCAGGCCGACGAGCCCCTCGCGGATGTCGTCGGCGCCGAGGGTCACGCCCTTGGGTGAGAGGTTGTGCGTCTCGATGTAGTTGCGGACGGCCTTGCCGAGGCCGGCGCGCAGGCCGTTCTCGTGCGTCCCGCCCGAGCCGGTCGGGATGCCGTTCACGTAGCTCTTCACCAGCTCGTCGGTCGCCTCGGTCCACTGCAGGACGACCTCGGCGCGCAGGCCGTTCTCCTTGATCAGCGTGAACGGGGCGTCGTGCACCGGCCGGAGCGACCGCTCGGCGACGAGCTTCCGGGCGAAGTCGGCCAGCCCCTCGGCGTGCTGGAACGTCTCCTTGCGGCCGTTGGACTGGTCGTCGAAGACGACGGTCAGCCCCTTGTGCAGGTAGCTGGCGATCTCGAGCCGCTCGCGGATGACCGCCGGCTCGAACTCGATCTTCGGGAAGACCGTGGGATCGGGATGGAAGTAGACGGTCGTGCCGGACCCGCGCGCCGACCCCAGCCGCTTCAACGCGCCGGCCGGCTTCCCCTGCCGGAACCGCTGCTCCCAGACGGCGCCGTCGCGCTTGACGGTGGCCACCAGCTCCTTCGACAGCGCGTTGACCACGCTCGCGCCGACGCCGTGCAGGCCGCCGGCGGTCTTGTAGTTGCCCTGGCCGAACTTCCCGCCCGCGTGCAGCATCGTGAAGATCACCTCGAGGGCGCTCTTCCCCGTCTGCGGGTGCTTGTCCACCGGGATGCCGCGCCCGTCGTCGGTCACCGAGAGCGAGCAGCCGTCGGCGTGCAGCACCACGCCGATGGACGAGGCGTGGCCGTTCATCGCCTCGTCGATCGCGTTGTCGAGAATCTCCCAGACCAGGTGGTGGAGCCCGGCCGAGCCGACGCCCCCGATGTACATGCCCGGCCGCTTGCGGACCGGGTCGAGCCCTTCGAGAACGGTGATGTCTTTCGCCGTGTAGGAAGTCGTCATCGCCTGCCGTCACCGGATCGTATCATCAGTTCAGCTCCGGCCCCCGGCCCGGATCCCGGCGCGTCCCACGAGCTGCCCGGCCTCGGTCCACGCCTCGACGCGCAGGCGCTCCCCGGGGCGCACGGCGCGGATCGGGATGGCCGTCCACAGCCGGAACCCGTCCTTGCGCCCCCCTTCGACCTTGTAATAGGGCGAGGTCCAGACGAGGCGGCCGTCCACGTACCAGCGGTGGCCGATCCGGTCGGACAGGCCGAGGGGCGCGTAGATCGACGTGACCGCGTAGACGCGGCCCGACCAGCCGTCCGGGAGGCTGTCGAACGGGTGCGTCACCTGGAAGGTCTGGCGATCGACGCCTTGGCCGAACTCGGTCGCCAGCAGCCGCAGCGGCGCCGGCGGGATGAGCGGCCGGCCCAGCGCCACCAACAGGACGAGCGCGATGCCCGCCAGCCCCACCTGCCTCCGCACCTGGAACTTCGCGAGGTCGCCGAGCCGGTACCGGATCGTCGCGAACGCCCCGACGGCCAGCGCGGCGCTGACCGGCAGCGCGACGCGGTTGCTGATGCGCCAGAGCACGGGCAGCATCACGTTGATGCAGGCGAACAGGTTGAACGCGAAGAACACCGCGGTCAGGTCGCGCCGCACCGACAGGTGCCGGTCGTAGAACACGTCGAACGTGGACAGCAGCGCCGACGCGGCCAGGAACGCGACGAACAGCAGGTTCGGCGACCAGGCGGTGGCCGACGCGTAGTAGATCGGCAGCAGGAAGAACAGCAGCTGCTGGTAAAAGTTCTTGCTGAAATAGTTGATGACCAGCCGCAGCCGCCCGCGCCACCGGGTCGGGCGGTCCGGGGGATCGACCAGGCCCGGCACGAACAGGCTGGCCACCCACAGGAACGCGATGTAGAGGATCGTGACCCGGATCCACGCGTAGTTGTGGGAGCCCGCCCACATCACGACGATGCCGAGGGCCAGCGCCCAGAGGCTGTGCAGGCTCCAGAGCAGCACCTCGTGGCGGTGCACGAACTCGAGCGTCGAAGAGACGAATCGGGGCGGTCGAAGCACGGGTGACATAGATCATAATCCGCGCGGCCGCCCCGCGGCTATCGTCGGATCGACACGCTGGCCGCCCATGCCCCCCAAGAGCCCGCCGTTCACCCGCCGCCGCGGCGACCGGTCGCAGGCGCTGCGCCGCGCCTTCCAGGCCGCGTTCCTGCTGCTCAACCTCTGGATCGGGGTCCTCTTCTACCTGTTCGTCCGCTCGTGGGAGACCGGCGCCACGACGCCCGCCGTCTCGCGGCCGCCCGGCGTCGAGGGCTGGCTGCCGATCGCCGGCCTGATGAACCTCAAGCTGCTGCTGGTCACCGGCACCTTTCCGCGCGTCCACCCGGCGGGGCTGTTCCTGCTCCTGGCGTTCGTCGGCATCTCGTTCGCCTTCCGCAAGTCGTTCTGCAGCTGGCTCTGCCCGATCGGCACGATCTCGGAATGGCTGTGGCGGGCCGGGCGGGCGATCTTCCGGAAGAACGTCGAGCTCCCGCGCCGGCTCGACGTCGCGCTGCGGAGCCTGAAGTACGTGCTGCTCGCCTTCTTCCTCTGGGCGGTCGCCGGCATGTCGGCCGACGCGCTGCAGGGCTTCATGACGAGCCCGTACGGGCTGGTCGCCGACGTGAAGATGCTCGACTTCTTCCGCGATCTCTCGGTCGTCGGCGTGTCGGTCCTCCTCGCGCTCGCCGTCTTCTCGCTGCTCGTCAGGAACGCCTGGTGCCGGTATCTCTGCCCGTACGGCGCCCTGCTCGGCCTGGTCTCGTCGGCGAGCCCGGTGCGCATCCGCCGCGATCCGGCGGCGTGCATCGACTGCGCGAAGTGCGCGCGGGCCTGCCCGTCGGCGCTGCCGGTGGACGGCCTCCTGTCGGTCACGTCCGCCGAGTGCACCGGCTGCCTCGAGTGCGTGGCCGCGTGCCCGGTGCAGGGGGCGCTGGACCTCGGCGTGACGCGCCGGCGCCGGATTCCGGCCCCCGCCATGGCGGCCGGCATCGCGGTCATCTTTCTCGGCCTCGTGGCCCTCGCCCACCTGACGGGGCACTGGCACACGTCGCTCCCGGCCGAGGTCTACCGCGCGCTCGTCCCGGCGGCCGACAGCCTCACGCATCCATACGGGGGGTAGGGGCAAGAACAACGTGTCGTGGCGAGTGGCCAGTGGCTAGTCTGTCACGCGTGTTCGACTGGCCACTGCCAACCGGCCGCTGGTCACGGCGATGAAGCCTCACGCTCCCGCCAGCGTCATCGCCTCCTCCAGCGAGGGGATGCCGCCCATGGCGCCAGGCCGGGTGCAGGAGATCGCGGCGGCGGCGTTGGCCAGGCGCAGCGTCCGCTCCACCGGCCAGCCGCGCAGCAGGCCGCAGATGAAGGCGCCCCTGAACACGTCGCCCGAGCCCGTGGTGTCCACGGCCGGGACCGGGAACCCGGGCGACCGCAGGAACCGGTCGCCGTCGAGCGCGGCCGCGCCCTCGCGCCCGAGCGTCACGACCAGCAGGCCCGGGTGCTTGCGCCGAAGCCGCCGCAGCGCGCGCTCGGCGTCGCGCTCCCCCGTCAGCTGCTCGGGCAGGCCCTCGGCGAAGATCGCGCACGACACGGCCAGCGCCAGCTCCTCGGTCCGTTCCGTCATCCGGTCGAGGTCGCTCGTCACGGGAAGGCCCAGGCTCCGCGCGTGGCGCGCCGCCGCGATCGCCGCTTCCTGGTCCACGTCGTCCACGTGCACGAGGCGGCAGGAGGCGATCGCCTCGAGCGGGACGTCCTCGGGGCGCAGGCACACCGAGTCGTCGCGGTCCCAGAGCACGGCCCGCTCGCCGGTCGTCTCGTCGATGATGATGACGGCCGCCTGGTTGCGGCCCGGACGCTGGACGAGCCCCGAGACGTCGAGGCCGAGGCCGGGAAGGGCCTCGCGCACGCGCCGGCCGTTGTCGTCGTCGCCGACGGCGCCGACGTAGAGCGCCCGGAGCCCGAACCGCGCGCACGCCGCCATCGCGGTGGCCGTCTGGCCGCCGCACGAGACGACGCGCCGGCTCACGCGCATCTTGGAGTGCCAGCCCTCCGGGCGCGGGAACGCGGGGACCAGGTGGACGACGTCCACGGAGTTGGCGCCGAGGCCGACGACGTCCCAGCGGGGCTCGACACTCATGCGGACGCCTCCAGGCGCGTCGGTCACTCCAGCGGCGCCGGGGCGTCCGGCACCGGGACGACGACGCGGGTGAACTGCCCGCGCTGCAGCAGCTCGCGGCCGCGGCCGCCCCGGCTCGTCACCTCGTACTTCGCGGTGCTGACCGTCTGCTCGGCGCCCCGGCTCGTCTCGACCGTGAGCAGGTCGCGGTCGCCCGTCGAGGCGACGAAGCCGAGGACGCGGTCCTCCCCCGGCTTGATCTTGACGAGGATGACGCCGCGGCCGGGCCCCGAGAGGTAGTTGACCTCCGACAGCTTGCACAGCATGGCGCGCGCCCGCTCGGTGACGGCGATGATCGTCTCGTCGCCGTGGACGATGGCGACGCCGACGACCTCGGCCCCTTCGGCCGGCCGCGCGTAGCGCCGGCCGGCGCGCGTGCTGGCCTCGACGAACCCGTCGAGGCCGAACCGCAGGCTGTAGCCGTCGCTCGTCACCGCCAGCGCGTGCGTCGGCGGCACCCCGTCGGGCCGCTCGGGCGTCGTGCCCCCGGTGGCGCGGGGATCGAGGCTGACGGCGGTCACGACCTTCTCGCCGTCGCGGAACTTGAACAGCCGCTGGATCGGCTCGCCGTAGCCGGTCGAGGCCGGCACGTCCACGATGCGCGCGGTGTAGGCGACGCCGAAATTGGTGAAGAACGCGACCGTCGCCCGCGTGCTGCCCGCGAGCACGGCCAGCGCGCCGTCCCCCTCGCGCAGCCGGGTCGCCGCGACGTCGCGCACCTCCTTCTGCCGCTTCACCCAGCCGTCGCGCGACACGATCACGACGTTGTCCTCGTCGACGATGAAGTCGTCGGCGCGGTACTCGATCTCCTCCCCCGCCGGCTCGAGCAGCGTCCGCCGCGGGTCGGCCTTCGGCCCGCCGTGCTGCTGCGGCAGCGCGACGATCTCCTCGCGGACCACGGCCCACCGCGACGCCTCGTCGCCCAGCATGGCGCCGATCTGCCGGACGCGGGCGCGCTTCTCGGCCAGCTCCTGCCGGATCACCAGGATCTCCAGCCGCGCCAGGCGGTAGAGCTTCAATTCCAGGATCGCGTCGGTCTGGTCCGCGTCGAGGTCGAACTTCGCCATGATCTGGCGCGCCGCGTCCTGCTTGCCGTCCGACTTCCGGATGAGGCGGATGATCTCGTCGAGGGCGTCGAAGATCGTCGCGAACCCCTCGAGCACGTGGATCCGCTTCCGGAGGGCGGCCAGCTCGTGCTCGAGCCGCCGCGTCACGACCTCGAGGCGGAAGTGCAGGAAGTGCCAGAGCATCGACTTGAGGTCGAGCCGCTCCGGCCGGCAGACCTCCGCGTTCTCGGTCGGGATGAGGCAGGTCAGGTTGACGGCGAAGGTGGTCTGCAGCGGCGTGTGCTTGCAGAGGTACGCCAGCACCATCTTCTCGTCGGCGTCGCGCTTGATCTCGAGCGCGATCCGCACGTCCTCGGTGGACAGGTCCTTGACGTCCACGAGCGCCGCCAGCTTGCGCCCGACGACGATCTCGGCGATGCGCTCGACGAGCTGGGCCTTGTTGACCGCGTAGGGGATGCTGGTGATGTGGATCGTCTTGCCCCCCCGCGTCGGGGGCCCCTCGGCCCAGGTGCCGCGGAGCCGGATCGACCCGCTGCCCGTCTTGTAGATCTCCTTCAGCTCGTCGGGCGAGTTGAGCACCTGCCCGCCGGTCGGGAAATCGGGCCCCTTG
>JAJXZZ010000128.1 GCA_021779795.1 Acidobacteriota bacterium
CCGGCCGGCGAGGCGGCCGCGGCGCGGGGCGGCGGGGAAGGCGGGGGGGAGCCGGAGCACGGCGAGTCGGTCTGGGCGGTGATCGGGCGGCTCTTCAACTTCGCCCTCCTGGCCGGCGCGCTCGTGTACTTCCTGCGCTCGCCGCTGATGACGTACCTCGAGCAGCGCGGCGTGCACGTGCGGGCCGGGCTGGCGCGGGCGCGCGAGCTTCGCGCCGAGGCCGGCGCCGAGGTGGACCGCGTCGAGGCGAAGATGGCGGCGCTGCCCGCCGAGATCGAGGCGCTCAAACGGCGCGGGGCCGAGGACATCGCCGCCGAGGAGGCGCGCATCCGCGACCTCGCCGAGAGCGAGCGCCGGCGGCTGCTCGAACAGGCGCGGCGCGAGATCGAGAACGAGCTGCGCGTCGCCGAGCGCGAGCTCAAGCAGCGCGCCGGGGAACGGGCCGTCGGGATCGCCACCGAGCGCGTGCGGCGCGCGATCACCGACGCCGACCAGGGGCGGCTGGTGGATCGGTACGTGGCGCAGGTCCGGGAGTAGGCGGACGCCGCCGACAGTCGAAAGCCGAAGGGGCGAGAGTCGACGATGAGCATGCGAAGTTCCGCGGCGCGCTACGCGAAGGCGCTGCTCGACGTGAGCCGCCAGGAGGGCGACCCGCAGGAGGTCGAGCGCGACCTGGCGGCGTTCGTGTCGCTGGTGACCGGGCACGAGGACCTCGCGCGCGTGCTCGCCAGCCCCGCCATCCCGGCCGCGCGCAAGGCGGGCCTGGTCGAGGCGCTGACGGCGCGCGCCGGCACCGGCCGGATCGTGAGGAAGACGGTCCTGCTGCTGGCCGGCCGCGACCGGCTCGTGCTGCTGCCGGCGCTGCTCGAGGAGTACCGCCGGCGCCTGCTCGACTTCCTGAACGTCGTCCAGGCCGACGTGTCGAGCGCGGTGCCGCTGCCCGCCGGCGCGGTGGAGGCCATCGGCCGGGCGATCGAGGCGCGCACGGGCCGGCGCGTGACGGTGACGACGCGCGTGGACGGGACGCTCATCGGGGGCGTCGTGACGCGGATCGGCAGCGTGGTGTACGACGGCAGCGTGAAGCGCCAGCTCGAGAAGATGAAGGACGCGTTGACCAGCACGGTCTAGCAGGCCGTGGTGGAAGTCGCGGCGCAGCACCGAGGGCGACGAGGCGCCCGGCCGGCAAGGCGCGACGACCGAGAATATCGGGGATCGCCGATCCCCGCGCGGCCCTTCACGGCGTCTGGAGCCCCGCGCGCGCGGGGGGCCAGCCAACAGAGTCTCCGGGTCCAGCGAGGCGCGTGCTGGACCCGACACGGGAGGCCGGGTGGACAGAGACGCGCCTCGCTGGACTTATGGACATCAAAGCCGAAGAAATCTCCAAGATCATCCGCGACCAGATCGGCAGCTACGCCGTCGAGGTGGACGTCGCCGAGGTGGGCACGGTCGTGTCGATCGGCGACGGGATCGCGCGCGTGCACGGCATCGAGCGGACGATGGCGGGGGAGATGATCGAGTTCCCGCACGGCGTGTTCGGGATCGCGCTGAACCTCGAGGAGGACAGCGTCGGCACCGTGCTGCTCGGCGAGTACCGCGACATCAAGGAAGGGGACACGGTCAAGCGCACGGGGCGGATCATCTCGGTCCCGGTGGGCGAGGAGATGCTGGGGCGCGTCGTCAACCCGCTCGGCCAGCCGATCGACGGCAAGGGGCCGATCACGACGACGCGGTTCGCCCCGGTCGAGCGCCTCGCGCCGGGCGTGGTCGACCGGCAGCCGGTGCGCGAGCCGGTGCAGACGGGGCTGAAGGCGATCGACGCGATGGTCCCGATCGGCCGCGGCCAGCGCGAGCTGATCATCGGCGACCGCCAGACGGGCAAGACGGCCATCGCGATCGACACGATCATCAACCAGAGGGGGCAGGACGTCGTCTGCATCTACAACGCCATCGGGCAGAAGACGTCGACGATCGCGCACGTGATCAAGACGCTCGAGGAAGCCGGCGCGATGGAGTACTCGATCGTCGTGGCGGCGGCCGCGGCCGACCCGGCCCCGATGCTCTACATCGCGCCGTACGCCGCCTGCGCGATGGGCGAGTTCTTCCGCGACGGCGGCCGGCACGCGCTGTGCGTTTACGACGACCTGTCCAAGCACGCGCAGGCCTACCGCGAGATTTCGCTGCTGCTCCGGCGGCCGCCGGGCCGCGAGGCCTACCCGGGCGACGTGTTCTACCTGCACTCCCGGCTGCTGGAGCGGGCGGCGAAGATGAAGAGCGAGCTGGGCGGCGGGTCGCTGACGGCGCTGCCGATCATCGAGACGCAGGCGGGCGACCTGTCGGCCTACATCCCGACCAACGTCATCTCGATCACCGACGGCCAGATCTTCCTCGAGGGCGACCTGTTCAACCAGGGGCAGCGCCCCGCGGTCAACGTCGGCCTGTCGGTGTCGCGCGTCGGCGGGTCGGCGCAGGTCAAGGCGATGAAGCAGGTGGCGGGGCGGCTCCGGCTCGACCTGGCGCAGTACCGCGACCTGGCGGCGTTCGCGCAGTTCGCGAGCGACCTCGACAAGGCGACGCAGGACCAGCTCAGCCGCGGCCGGCGCCTGATGGAGATCCTGAAGCAGCCGCAGTACCAGCCGCTGCCGGTCGAGAAGCAGGTGCTCATCCTCTACGCCGGGACCAACGGGCACCTCGACCGGTTTGAGGTGGCGGACGCGCTCGCGTACGAGGCCGAGCTGTTCCGGTTCATGGAGTCGCGGCGGCCCGCGATCCTGGCCTCGCTCCGCGACAAGAAGGTGCTCAGCGACGACCTCCGGGCCGATCTCGACGGGGCCCTGAAGGAGTTCGGGGCGCAGTTCGAGGCCGCGCGGCGGGCCGCGTGAGGCCGGGGGAGCGGACGAGGGCCCAATGCCGTCATTGATCGACATCCGCCGCCGGATCCGCGCCGTCAGGTCGATTCAGCAGATCACGAAGGCGATGAAGATGGTGGCCGCCGCGAACCTGCGGCGGTCGCAGGAGCGGATCCTGAACGCGCGCCCGATGGCCCGGCAGATCACCCGCGTGCTGGGCGACCTGGCCGCGCGCGTGGATCCGTCGGCGCACCCGCTGCTCGCGCGGCGGCCCGAGGCGGAGATCCGCCGCGTGCTGATGGTCGTGATGACCGCCGACAAGGGGATGTGCGGCAGCTTCAACGCCAACATCATCCGGGCGGCGGCGAACCACATCCTGGCGCACCCCGGGATCGAGGTGACGCTCGGCCTGGTCGGCCGGCGCGGCCGCGACTTCTTCAGGCGCCGCGACTACCCGACCCGCTTCGAGCTGGTGAACTTCACGCGCAAGCCGGGCTACGAGCACGCCGCCGCGATCGCGCGCGAGGCGATCGCCGCGTTCACCGCGGGCGAGGCCGACACGGTCCTGCTCGCCTACAACGAGTTCAAGTCGGTGCTGCAGCAGCGGATCGTCATCGCGCCGCTGCTGCCGATCCCGAAGGCGCAGTTCGACCACGCCGACGCCGCCGCCGCGGTCGACTACCTCTACGAGCCGTCGGCGCAGGCGATCTTCGACCAGTTGCTGCCGCGCTACGTGGAGTTCGAGGTGTTCGCCGCGCTGCTCGAGTCGGCGGCGGCGCAGAATGCCGCGCAGATGGTGGCGATGGACAACGCGACCAAGAACTCGGGCGACGTGATCGACAGCCTGACGCTGACGATGAACAAGGTGCGCCAGGCGGCCATCACGCGCGAGATCATCGAGGTGGTTTCGGGGGCGCAGGCGCTGTAATTCCGCGCCCTCCGGCAGAACACTATGGAACAGACACGCACGGAGCACGTCGGCAAGGTCATCTCGGTCATCGGCCCGGTCGTTGACATCGAGTTCGAGGGCGGGCACCTGCCGGCCATCTACAACGCGGTCCGCGTGGCCGCCTCCGGCGGCGAGGGCGCGGCGGCGATCGACGTCATCCTCGAGGTCCAGCAGCACCTCGGCGAGAACCGCGTGCGCACGGTGGCCATGGAGCCCACCGACGGCATGCAGCGCGGCATGGCCGCGATCGACCTGGGCGAGGGGATCTCGGTGCCGGTCGGCCCCCAGACGCTGGGCCGCGTGCTGAACGTGCTCGGCCGCCCGGTGGACTTCCCCGACCAGCCGGTCGATGCCGCCGAGCGGTGGCCGATCCACCGGCCGGCCCCCGACCTGTTGGCGCAGTCCACCGAGCTGCAGATGTTCGAGACGGGCATCAAGGTCATCGACCTGATCGAGCCGTACCTCAAGGGGGGCAAGATCGGCCTGTTCGGCGGCGCGGGCGTGGGCAAGACGGTCATCATCCAGGAGCTGATCCACAACATCGCCCTCAAGCACGGCGGCGTGTCGGTGTTCGGCGGCGTGGGCGAGCGCACGCGCGAGGGGAACGATCTCTGGCTCGAGTTCCAGGAGAGCGGCGTCATCGTGGCGGGCGACCCGTCGAAGTCGCGCTGCACGCTGGTCTACGGCCAGATGACCGAGCCGCCGGGCGCGCGCCTGCGCGTCGGCCTGAGCGCGCTGACGACGGCCGAGTACTTCCGCGACGCGGAAGGGCGCGACGTGCTGCTGTTCATCGACAACATCTTCCGGTTCACGCAGGCCGGCTCCGAGGTCTCGGCGCTGCTCGGCCGCATGCCGTCGGCCGTCGGCTACCAGCCCACGCTGCTGACCGAGATGGGCGAGCTGCAGGAGCGGATCACCTCGACCACCAAGGGGTCGATCACCTCCGTGCAGGCGATCTACGTCCCGGCCGACGACTACACCGACCCGGCGCCGGCGACGACGTTCGCGCACCTCGACGCCACCACCAACCTCTCGCGGGCGATCGTGGACCGCGGCATCTACCCGGCCGTCGACCCGCTGGCCTCCTCCTCGCGCATCCTCGACCCGCACGTCGTCAGCGAGGAGCACTACCAGGTGGCGCGCCAGGTCAAGCAGGTGCTGCAGCGCTACAAGGACCTGCAGGACATCATCGCGATCCTCGGCATCGACGAGCTGTCCGAGGAGGACAAGCTGGCGGTCGCCCGGGCGCGGAAGATCGAGCGCTTCCTGTCGCAGCCGTTCTTCGTCGCCGAGCAGTTCACCGGCACCCCCGGGAAGTACGTCCCGATCGCCGACACCATCCGCGGGTTCAGGGAGATCCTCGAAGGGAAGCACGACGCGCTGCCCGAGCAGGCCTTTTACATGGTGGGCACGATCGAGGAGGCGGTGGACCGCGCGGCCCAGATGAAGGCGAGCTAGGCCATGGCACTTCCCGCGCATCTCGCCCTCGAGATCGTCACGCCCGACCGGGCGCTCGTCCACGACGAGGTGGACGAGGTCCAGGTGCCCGGCACCGAAGGCTACTTCGGGGTGCTGCCGGGGCACACGCCGCTGCTGTCGATGCTGCAGGTCGGCCAGTTGTGGTACCGCAAGGGGGTCGAGAAGTTCTACCTGTCGGTCGCCTTCGGCTTGGCCGAGGTGCTGCCCGACCGGGTCGTGATCCTCGCGCAGGTGGCCGAGCGGGCCGACGAGATCGACGTCGACCGGGCGCAGGCCGCGCGCCAGCGCGCCGAGCAGCGGCTGGCGTCACCGCAGCGCGACCTGGACCTGGAGCGGGCGCGCGTCTCCCTGATGAAGGCCCTGACCCGGCTGAACGTGGCCACCAGGGCGCGCACCCGCGGGTAAGCAGGGCGGGTCATGCCGCTGTCCTTCTCCGCCTCCACCCACGCCGGTGTCCGCCGCGACGTCAACGAGGACAGCTACTGCGCGCGCCCCGACCTCGGCCTGTTCGTTGTCGCCGACGGCGTCGGCGGCCACCAGGCCGGGGACGTGGCCTCGCGCGCCGCGGTCGCCGCCATCGAGCGGGCGACCGAGGAGACGCGCGGGTGGACCGAGGGCTCGCCCTGGCCCTTCGACTACCAGCCCGCGCTCGGCGTGGACGGCAACCGGCTCAACTGGGCGCTGCACCAGGCCAACCTCAGGCTCAGGGTCGAGGGGGCCGCGCCCGGGCGCGCGGGGATGGCGACCACGGTCGCGGCGGCGCTGTTCGAGGCCGACGCCTCGGGCGTGCGCGAGCCGATCCGCGGCGCCACGATCGGCCACGTCGGCGACAGCCGCGTCTACCGCTGGCGCGCCGGCCGCCTCGACCGGCTGACGCGCGACCACTCCTGGGTCGAGGAGCAGGTGCGGGCCGGCGCCATGACCGAGCGCGAGGCGTGGGGGCACCCGCGCCGCAACCTCCTGACGCGGGCGCTGACCGGCGGCGCCGAGCCGGCGTCCGAGTTCGGGTGGGCGCCGCTCGGCGCGGGCGACGCGCTGCTGCTGTGCAGCGACGGGCTGTGCGGCGTGCTCACCGACGGCCAGATCGCCGGGATCCTCGCCGCCGCCGAGGAGGCCGGGGCGGCGTGCGACGCGCTCGTCCACGCCGCGAACCTGGCCGGCGGGCCGGACAACATCACGGTGATCCTGGTGAGGCTCTGAGCGCATGTTCCGCAACCCCGGGCCCGACGGGACGCTGGCCGCCGCGCGCGCCGTCTCGCGCCAGGCGCCGCGCGCGCCGAAGTAGGCCGCCATGCCTGTCCTGACCCGACCCGACGCCGCCGGCTGGGCCGCGCGGATCCGCGCCGCCGGCCAGAGGCTCGTCTTCACCAACGGCGTGTTCGACCTGCTGCACCCCGGGCACGTCCGCTACCTCGCCGAGGCCCGCGCGCTCGGCGACGCCCTGGTCGTCGCGGTCAACTCGGACCGGTCGGTGCGGGCGATCAAGGGCCCGTCCCGGCCGATCAACCCCGAGGCGGACCGCGCCGAGGTCCTCTCCGCCCTCTCGTCGGTCGACGCCGTCGTCGTCTTCGACGAGGACGACCCGCGCGCGATCATCGCCGAGATCCAGCCCGACGTCCTCGTGAAGGGGGCCGACTGGGCCGCCGACCGGATCGTCGGCCGCGACGTCGTCGAGGCGCGCGGCGGCCGCGTGGTCCGCATCGCGTTCGCGCCCGGGTTCTCGACGACGAGTATGATCGAGAGGATCAGGGATCGCGGCCGGTGATCGGCGGCCACACGCGAAGTACCTTCTGTGCCCACGTCCCTCTCCCTGCAGGCGCTGCTGAAGAGCGCGATCCTCCGCGCGGGGCTTGGTGCGCCCGGCGCGGCGCGCGTGTCGGGCCTGTCGGCCTCGGCGCGGGCGCTCTACCTGGCCGCCGCCGCGAACCGGCTGGCGGCGCCGGCGGCGTCGGGCCATCCCGAGGCGACCGTCGTCGCGCTGGTGGCGACCGACGCCGACGTCGAGCAACTCGGCGCCGACGTGCGCTTCTTCCTCGCCGCCATCGAGGGGCTGTCTGACGCGGCCGCCGGCCAGACGGTGCTGGGCTTCCCGTCGCACGAGGTCGATCCCTACCGCGGCCTCGCGCCGCACCCGGGCGTGCTGTCGGCGCGTGCGCGGGCGCTGCACGCGGCGGCCACCGGCGCGGCGCGCGTGATCGTCGCCTCGGCCACGGCCGTGCTGCCGCGCGTGAGCGCCCCGGCGCGGCTGCTGGCCGCGTCGCTCGAGGTGAAGACGGGCGACGAGGTCGATCCCTACGCCCTCGCGTCGCTCCTCGTGGACGCCGGCTTCACGCGACAGGACCCGGTGGACGCCCATGGCGAGTTCTGCCTGCGCGGCGGCGTCATCGACATCTTCCCGGCCGGCAGCGCGCACCCGTTCCGGCTCGACCTCGCGGGCGACACCGTCGAGTCGATCCGGCGGTTCGATCCGGCCACGCAGCGCTCGATCGACGAGGTCGATCGCCTCGCCATCGTCCCGCTGCGGGACGCGTTCGGCGACGCGGACGCGCCCGGCGGCGCCGGGGCGGCGCGGGAGGCCGACGAGCCCGACGGCCTCGAGGGCGTCGAGGCCGACGAAGCCGATTCGCGCGAAGACGACGACTGGGACTGGGAGGAGAAGGGCGCGGACGCCGCCGCCAGCCGCGCGCGGCCCGAGAGCCTGAACCTCGGCGGCGACCGATCGGCGACGCTGCTCGACTACGTCCGCCAGCCGCTGCTGTTCGTGTGCGAGCCCGACGACGTGCGCGCCCGCGCGGAGCGATCGCTCGAGCAGTTCGCCTCGAGCTGGCGCGAGCT
>JAJXZZ010000129.1 GCA_021779795.1 Acidobacteriota bacterium
CTGCGTCGCGTGCGGCGAGGCGGTGCTGACCGCCCCGCTAATCGAGCGGGCGGCGGCGATCTTCGCCGGGCAGGGGGCCGACGCCTGGTACGACCGGCCCGTCGAGGAGCTGCTGCCCGAGGGGCTCGCGTGCCCGAAGTGCGGCGGGCGCACGTTCGAGCGCGAGCGCGACATCCTCGACGTCTGGTTCGACTCGGGGTCGAGCCACGAGGCGGTGCTGGGCCTCACCGACGACCTGCCGTGGCCGGCCGATCTCTACATCGAGGGGTCGGACCAGTACCGCGGCTGGTTCCAGAGCTCGCTGCTCGTCGGCCTCGGCACGCGCGACCGCGCGCCGTTCCGGTCGGTGGTCACGCACGGCTTCGTCGTGGACGAGCAGGGCCGCAAGATGTCGAAGTCGGTCGGCAACACGATCGAGCCGCACGAGATCATCGGCAAGAGCGGCGCCGAGATCCTGCGGCTGTGGGCGGCGATGGTGGACTTCCGCGAGGAGATGCGCGTCGGCCCCGAGATCCTGGCGCGCGTCGTCGAAGCCTACCTGAAGCTGCGCAACACGCTGCGGATCCTGGCGGCGAACCTGTACGACTTCACGCCCGAGACCGACGCGCTGCCGATCGAGCAGCTGCAGGAGATCGACCGCTTCGCGCTCTCGCGCTACGCGGCGGTCGCCGCGCGGGTGCTGAAGGCGTACGAGGAGTACGACTTCCCGGCGGTGCCGCAGGCGATCAACGGCCTCGTCACGGCCGACATCAGCGCGTTCTACGTGGACGTGTCGAAGGACCGGCTCTACACGCTGGCGCCGGCGGCGCCGGGGCGGCGGTCGGCGCAGACGGCCATCTCCGTGATGGCCGACGGCCTGGCCCGGCTGCTCGCGCCGATCCTGCCGATGACGGCCGACGAGCTGTGGGGCTTCCTGCCGGGCCGGCGCGACGACTCGGTGCACCTGGCCGACTTCCCGTCGGGCCTCGACCGGATGCTCGACCCCGAGCTGACGGACCGCTGGCAGCGGCTGATGCTGGTGCGCGACGCGGTCAACGTGGAGATCGAGCGGCTGCGCAAGGCGAAGACGGTCGGCAAGTCGCTCGAGGCCCGGGTGGAGCTGCGCGCGACGGGCGACCTGGCGGCGCTGCTCGAGCGGCACCGCGACGACCTGCCGACGCTGTTCATGACGTCGGAGGCGGAGGTCGGCGGCGCGCCGGTCGAGGGCGAGGGGGTCGCCTTCCGCGAGTCCGACACGAGCTGGGCGGCCATCCTGGTCTCGCGCGCCGGCGGCGTGCGCTGCGACCGGTGCTGGCGCTACGTGCCCGAGGTGACGGCCGGCCCGGTGCGCCCGGGGCTGTGCCCGCGCTGCGAAGAGGCGCTGGCGGAGGCCCGCCTGTGAGGCGGCTCTCCGCCGGCACGCTCGGCCTGGCCGGCGCCATCGTCGTGCTGGACCAGGTGACCAAGGCGCTCGTCCGCGCCTACCTGCCGCTGCACAGCAGCCGCACGATCATCCCGGGGCTGCTGGACCTGACGCACGTGCAGAACAGCGGCGCCGCGTTCGGGTTCCTGAACGCCGTCAGCTTTCCGCACAAGGCGGGGATCATCGCGCTCGTGTCCACCGCGGCCCTGATGAGCATCGCGGTGTTCGCGGCGGGCCTGGCGCCGCACCAGCGGCTGGCCCGGCTGGGGCTGGCGCTGGTGCTGGGCGGCGCGGCGGGCAACCTGGTGGACCGGCTGACGGCCGGCGCGGTCGTGGACTTCGTGGACGTCTACTGGCGGGACTACCATTTCTGGGCGTTCAACGTGGCCGATTCGGCCATCACGGTCGGCGTGATCGGGATGCTGCTCGACATGCTCGGCGTCGGCAACCATCCCCGGCCGACCGGGACGTGATCGGGGCGGTCTCCACACCTTCACACGAGGATCGACCCGGCGATGGAACGACACGAGTTCACCGTCGACGCCGACAGCGCGGGCCTGCGGCTCGACGTCTATCTCGCCGGCCTGCTGCCGCAGCACTCCCGGTCGCAGCTGCAGCGGATCATCAAGGACGGGGCGGCGGCGGTGGCCGGCCGCCCGGCCCGGCCCAACTCCACGCTCAAGGCCGGCGATCTCGTCACCATCGACATCCCTGACGCGGCGCCTGCCACGCCCGCGGCGCAGGACCTCGACCTGCCGGTCGTCTACCAGGACGCCGACGTGATCGTCGTGGACAAGCCGGCGGGGATGGTCGTCCACCCGGCGGCCGGCCACGCGGAGGGCACGCTGGTCAACGCGCTCCTCTTCCACGCCGACAACCTGAGCGGCGTCGGCGGCGAGCAGCGGCCCGGCATCGTGCACCGCCTCGACCGGGGGACGTCGGGCCTGATGGTGGTGGCCAAGAACGACGCGGCGCACCGCGAGCTGGCCCGCCAGTTCCACGACCGCGAGGTGGAGAAGGAATACGTCGCGCTCGCCTGGGGCGAGGTGCACGCGGGGCGCCGCATCGACCTGCCGGTGGGGCGCGACCCGGTGCACCGCGAGAAGATGTCCACGCGGGCCCGGCGATCGCGGACGGCCGTGACGCGCATCACGGCGGCCCGCGAGATGCGCGGCGTGACGCTGCTCCACGTGGCGATCGCGACCGGCCGCACGCACCAGATCCGCGTCCACCTGAGCGCCATCGGCCACCCGATCGTCGGCGACGCCACCTACGGCGGCGTCCGCCACCGGATGCCGGGGGCGCTGCGCGCCGTCGAGCGGCTCGAGCGGCCGTTCCTCCACGCCGCGCGCATCGCCTTCACGCACCCCCGCGAAGGCACGCGGATGGAGTTCACCAGCCCGCTGCCGGACGACCTGCAGGGAATCCTGGACGAGATCATGGAGAGGGAAGAGCCCTGAATCTTGAGATCGTGCGAAGTACGAAGTACGAAGTAGGAAGTAGGAAGTAGGAAGTAGTGGCTGGTGGCTAGTGTGTCACCTTGTCGCGCGACAGCGGGTCAGCTATCCCTCCGGCACTTCGTACTTCGTACTTCGTACTTCTTACTTCGTACTTCGTACTTCGCCCGATCGCCCGATGGCCCGATGGCCCGATGGCCCGTTCGCCCGTCGCTCACCGCCCCCCAACCATCGCCATTCCGGCCACCGTCTTGAGATCGACGATCTCTCCGCTCGCGATCATGGCGCGGACCTCGTCGAGCGCGAAGGTCCGCGCCCGGATGTCCTCGTCCTCGTCGGGGGCGGCGGCGGGGCGGCCGGCCGGCGGGGCCAGCCCGGTCAGCCTGAAGTAGTTCATCTGCTCGTCGCAGTAGCCGGGCGTCGGGTAGAACGCGCCGAGATACTCGGCCCGGGCGGCCGCCAGTCCGGTCTCCTCCTCGCACTCGCGCACGGCCCCCTCGGCCGGGTCCTCGCCCGGCTCGAGCGTGCCGGCCGCCAGCTCCCAGACCCAGCGGTCGATCGCGTAGCGGTACTGCTTCACCAGGATGACGTGGTCCGCGTCCGGCATCGGCAGCAGCACCACCGATCCCGGGTGGCGCACGATCTCCATCGTGGCCTCGGTCCCTTTCGGCAGCCGCACGCGGTCGCGCTCGACGGTGAAGATGCGCCCGCGGTAGATCTGCTCGTGTGCCAGCCTCGTCGCCCGCGTCTCGGCCACGCTGCCCTCGCCTTCATGCCGCGAACGCGGCGATCGCCTCCTCGACGGTCGCCGCGTGGATGTCCACGGTGTCCTCGACCAGCCTGGCGTAGCCGCCGGCGAGCGTCACCACGACCGGCAGGTCCAGCTCGCGCGCCGCGGCGAACACCAGGGCGTCGCGGCGCCGCAGCCCCTGCTTGGTCAGGCCGAGGCCGCCGAGCCGGTCCTGCTCGAACGGGTCGGCACCCGCCAGGTAGAACACCAGGTCGGGGCCCGACGCCAGGACGCGCGGCAGCGCGCCGCCGAGCTGCCGCAGGTACGTCTCGTCGTCCGCGTCGTCGGGCAGCGCGACGTCGAGCGAGCCTGCCGGCTTGAACGCCGGGTAGTTGTGCTCCTGGTGGATCGAGAAGGTGAAGACGCGGCGGTCGCCGGCGAAGATGAACGCGGTGCCGTTCCCCTGATGCACGTCGCAGTCCACGATCGCCACGCGCGAGACGGCGCGGTCGCGCTGGAGCACGCGGATGGCGACGGCCACGTCGTTGAACATGCAGAAGCCCTCGCCGTGGTCCTCGCAGGCGTGGTGGAACCCGCCGCCCAGGTGGAGGCCCAGGCGGCGCGTCGGGCGGTGCGCGCCCGGGTCGGGGCCGGGATGGTCCACGACGTCGGGCGGGTGCGCGAGGCCGAGGGCCAGCCGCGCGGCGAGGAGGGTGCCGCCGCACATCAGGCGGAACCCCTCGACGGCCGCCGGCGTCGGCGTCAGCTCGAGCAGCGCCTGCTCCGCGAGGCCCATCGTGCCGCGGCGCAGCTTGTCGAGATAGTCGTCGGTGTGCACGAGGGCCAGGTCGTCCCACGAGGCGGGCGGCGGCTCGATGAAGTCCGAGGGGGCGGCCAGGCGGCGCGCGACGAGCGTCTCGCGCAGGCGCGGGTACTTGGCGGTCGGGAAGACGTGCGCGCCCAGGTCGATCTGGTAGCGGGGCGAGTAGACAATCGCCGCCATCCTGGCCTGCCGCCTAGGATGCGGGGCTCGGCTGCAGTTCGCCGGCCTCGGCCGCGGGCGCCGCGGCGGGCTCGGCCGGCCGCGGCTGGAGCGCCAGGTCGAGCACCTCGTCGATCGTCGTCACGTAGTGGACCGTCAGGTCGCGGCGCAGGTCCTCGCTCAGGTCCTCGAGGATGTTGCGCTCGTTGCGGGCCGGCAGGATGACCTCGCGGATGCCGACGCGCCGGGCGGCGAGCACCTTCTCCTTGATGCCGCCGACGGGCAGCACGCGGCCCGACAGCGTGATCTCGCCGGTCATGGCGAGGTCGCCGCGCACCGGCCGCCGCGACAGCTCCGAGCAGAGCGCCGCCGCCATGGTCACGCCGGCCGAGGGGCCGTCCTTGGGGATGGCGCCCGACGGGACGTGCAGGTGCAGCTCGGACGTCTTGTAGAAGTCGGGGTCGATCCCGTAGCGGGCGGCGTTGGCGCGCAGCCACGAGAGGGCCGCCCGCGCCGACTCCTTCATCACGTCGCCGAGGTGCCCGGTCAGCGTCAGGCTGCCGCCGCCGTTCATCCGGCGGGCCTCGACGAACAGCACCTCGCCGCCGACCGGCGTCCAGGCCAGGCCGATCGCGACGCCCGGGTCCTTGGTGCGCTCCTCCATCTCCTCGTCGAGGAAGCGCGGGGCGCCCAGCGCGTCGGCCACCGCGTCGGGCGTGACGACGAGCGGCTCCTCGTTCCCCTCGGCGCGGCGCCGGGCCGCCTTGCGGCAGATGGCGCCGATCTCGCGCTCGAGGTTGCGCACGCCCGCCTCGCGCGTGTAGCCGCGGATGATGGCGCGCAGCGCCGCCGGCTCGAACCGGATCATCTCGGCCGTCAGGCCGTGGTTGGGCACCTGCCGCCCGACCAGGTGGTCCTGGGCGATGCGCAGCTTCTCCTCCTCGGTGTAGCCGGGCAGCTCGAGCACCTCCATCCGGTCGCGCAGCGCCGGCGGCACCGGGTCGAGCACGTTGGCCGTGGTGATGAACAGGACCTCGGAGAGGTCGAACGGCACGTCGAGGTAGTGGTCGCGGAACGTGTTGTTCTGCTCGGGGTCGAGCACCTCGAGCAGCGCCGACGCGGGGTCGCCGCGAAAGTCGGACCCGAGCTTGTCGATCTCGTCGAGGATGAAGACCGGGTTCTTCGACTCGGCCCGCCTGAGCCCCTGGATGATCTGCCCGGGCAGCGCGCCGATGTACGTGCGCCGATGGCCGCGGATCTCGGCCTCGTCGCGCATGCCGCCGAGCGACACGCGGACGAACTTGCGGCCGACCGAGCTGGCAATCGACTTGGCCAGCGAGGTCTTCCCCACGCCGGGCGGGCCGACGAAGCAGAGGATCGGCCCCTTCACGTCGGGGTTGAGCTTGCGCACGGCCAGGTACTCGAGGATCCGGTCCTTCGCGTCCACGAGGTCCGAGTGGTCGGCGTCGAGGATCGCCTTGGTGCGCTTGAGGTCGATGACCTCCTCGGTGCGGCGGGCCCAGGGCAGCGTGACCAGCCAGTCGAGGTAGGTGCGCGAGACGGTGTACTCGGCCGCCGCCACGGGCATCTTGGACAGCCGGTCCAGCTCGCGCACGGCCTCCTTCCGGACCGCCTCGGGCATCCCCGACGCCTCGATCTTCTGACGCAGCTCCTCGATTTCCTTGGTCTGGTCGTCCCCTTCGCCCAGCTCCTTCTGGATCGCCTTGAGCTGCTCGCGCAGGAAGTAGTCGCGCTGGTTCTTGCCGACCTCCGACTGCACCTGCGACTGGATCTTCGACCCCAGCTCGAGGACCTCCAGCTCCTTGATGAGGATCCGGTTGAGCAGGTCCATGCGGGCGCGGACGTCGAGCGTCTCGAGCACCTCCTGCTTGACCGGCGTCGTGATGGTGGTCAGGCTCGAGGCGATGAAGTCGGCGAGCTTGCCCGGATCGACGATGTTGAGGGCGAGCGTCTGGAGGTCGTCGGAGAGCAGCGGGGAGAGCGAGACGACCTGCTGGAAGTTGGCCTTGATGTTCCGCTGCAGCGCGTCGATCTCGAGGCGGTCGGCCTCGGCCGTGCCCTCGGCCGCCGCCACCACCTCGGCGCGCAGGTACGGCTTGGCGGCCACCACGCGCTCCATCTTCAGCCGCGCCAGCCCCTGGACGATCAGCCGGAGGCTGCCGTCGGAGAGCTTGAACATCTTGTGGATGTGCGTGGCGGTGCCGACGGGATAGAGGTCGTCCTGGCCGGGCTCGTCCACCGACGCGTCGCGCTGCGTGAAGACGGCGATCAGCTTGCCGCCGCCGATGGCATCGTCGATGAGGCGGACGGAGCTCTCGCGCGCCACGGCGAGCGGCATGAACGAGTTGGGGAACAGGACCGTGTCGCGGAGCGGCAGGACCGGCAGCTCGGGGGGGATCGACGGCGCCCGATCCCCTTCAATCGCGTCATCCAACACAGGGGCTTCGGGCTGGTCGCTCATCGCGAGCTACTCCGTCGAAGGCCGGGCCGCTGCCCGGCGTCGCCCGGGCGGGCGGGAACGATCGGCGCTCCCGGCCCGCCACCAGGCCTGGCAATCAATTGGAGAGATCGAAGAACAGCCCCGACGAGGACTGGCGCTGCGCGGCGAGACGCTCGCGCCGCTGGGCAGCCTCGCGCGCCTCCTCGCACTCGCGGCAGCGGACCGCGAACGGGAGGGCCCGCAGGCGCTGGGGCGCGATCTCCTCGCCGCACTCGAAGCAGTTGCCGTAGGCCCCTTCCTCGAGACGGTTGAGCGCTTCGTTGATCTTGTTGAGCGTCTCCGACTTCATCTGGATCAGCGCAAACTCGATGTCCTCCTGGATCCCGGCCTCGGAACTCTCGCCCTGGTCGAACACGTTGCTCATCTTGCCCGATTCGTTCTCGGTGCGGACGTCGCGAATCTTGTCGTGCAGCTGGCTGACGATTTCGCGCTTGCGATCCTCGAGCATCTGCTTGAGGGTGTTGTAACGCTCGGTATTCATCTTGGTCTTCTTCAAGGTCGTTGCCATGGTGCTGACGCTCCTTCCTTCCTGCCGCGTCGGCCCGTTTTCGAGGGCGTTATGTTAGCACGACGCACCATGCAAAGAAACTGCCATTTTGCGCGTGCCTGACTTTTCGTCCGAATTCCGGCCGTTCCGGCCAGTTGCCATATCGGGTCACCGCTCGGCTGCGCCGACCCGTGTAAGAATTCCACTGCCCGGCAGCCCATCCTCGCTCATAAACCGCGATATGACGGGACTTGGCCCACTCTTGCCGCCCCGCCGGTCATCGCGCGATGGGCCGTCCGTCCATCGATGCTCATTTAGACGCCGGCTCCGGAAATACGGTTCGTCGGCAGCAGAGTTTTCTCAGTGTCATCGGGAGGGGACAGGGAGACAGGACGGTCGGCGGCGGTCGGCGGTCGGCTGTCGGCGGTCGGCTGTCGGCTGTCGGCGGTTGGCTGTC
>JAJXZZ010000130.1 GCA_021779795.1 Acidobacteriota bacterium
TTCGACGGCCGCGGCGGCGCGCCGGCCGCCTACCAGGCGCGCATCGTCCGCGACGGTCGGTCGGACCTGGGCATGCGGACCGTCTCGCTCTTCCTCCAGGACACCTTCGTCGTCGGGCGCGTCGCCTTCGACGCCGGCCTCGCCTTCGCGCGCCAGGACGACGAGGCGCGCGCGGCCGCCATCCCCGCCAACCCGGTGCTGCCCGACCTGCTCCCCGCCGTCCGCTTCGACGACGCCGACTCGGGCGTCGTCTACCGCGACCTGTCGCCGCGGGCGGGGCTGACATGGGACGTCACCGGCGACGGCCGCACGATCGTCCGCGCGAGGTTCACGAGGTCGGTCGGGCCGGGCCACTCGTCGTCTGCGGCGCTGCAGCCGACCGGCCAGACGCGGCTCGTCTACTGGTGGAGCGATGCGGACGGCGACGGCGTGGCGGACCGGGACGAGCTCGACCTCGCGCGCGGCCCGGCCGCGACGCCCAGCGCGAACTACGATGCCGCCAGCCCGGCGTCGGTCAGGTCGCCCGCCACGGTGGACCCGCGGCTCGAGAGCCCGGTCGGCGACGAGTGGTCGGTGCGCCTCGAGCAGCCGCTGGGCCGCCGCCTGACGGCCCGCGTGGCCTACGTGGGCCGCCTGACGCACCGCGTCCAGCGAACGTTTCGCGTCGATGAGGGCGGGGCGCTCGTCTCGTCGGCGTCGTTCACGCCGGTCGCCTGGCTTCCTGCCTGCCCCGCGACGATCGACTGCCCGGCCGTCACCTACTACGAGCGCGCCGACCCGCTGCCGGCCGCGACCGTGCTGCGCAACGACGGCGAGCGCGGGTGGCGCCACGCCGTCGTCCTGTCGCTGCACAAGCGGATGCACGGCGGCTGGATGCTGGACGCGTCGGCGCGGTGGGAGGCGGCCGCCTGGTCCTACCCGCGGGCGACGTTCGACTACACCGACCCGACCAACATCGCCGCGCGCAACGGCGCCGAGGACGAGTCGCTCGGATCCCACTGGACGGCGGAGGCCGGCGGCAGCGCCAGGCTGCCGTGGGGACTGAGCGTGTCGGGGACGTGGGAGGGACGGCAGGGGCGGCCGTTCGCGCGCGGCGTGACGACGCCGAACCGCGGCGCGCTCGGGTCGATCATCGCGGACCTGGCGAGATACGGCTCGGAGCGATACCCGCCGGTCTGGCAGGTGGACTGCCGGGTGGAGCGGCGCTTCAGGGCCGGACGCGTCGAGGTCGTGCCGGCGCTGTGGATCTTCAACCTGCTGAACGCGAGCGCGGTGCTGGCCCGCAACCGCGTCCAGAACGCGCCGACGGCCAACGCGATCCTCGCGGTGCAGCCGCCGCGCTCGGCGCGGCTGGAGATGACGATGGCGTGGTAGCGCCGGCCAGGAGGCCCGCGCGACCGATTACGCGATCGGCTCGACGACGACGGCCGTGCCGTAGGCGAGCACCTCGGTGACGCCGTTCATGACGTCGTTGGCGTCGTAGCGCATCATCAGGATCGCGTTGGCGCCGCGCGCGGCGGCGTGCTCGAGCAGCAGGTCGAACGCCTCCTCCCGGGTCTTCTCGCAGAGCGACGTGAAGATGCTGATGTTTCCGCCGACCAGCGTCTGCAGCGACGCGCCGATGGTGCCCACCACGCTCCGCGACCGCACGACGATGCCGCGGACGATGCCGAGGTTGCGGACGACGCGGTAGCCGGGCAGATCGATGCTCGTGGTGACGAGATGCGGATCAACAGTCGTGGCCATGTGTGTCTCCTTCCGGGGGAACGAGGACGTACGCTTCGCGGCGTACGGCCGAACGCCGCCGACCGCCGACCGCCGACCGCCGACAGCCGACCGCCGACAGCCGACAGCCGTCATTCGGCTCCCAACAGCTCCAGGCACAGCTGCGACCAGGTCTCCATCCGGTCGCGTCGCGAAATCAGTTCGGGCAGCGTCAGGAACTGGAGGTCGGTGATGACGGCCTCGCCCTTCGAGACCTCGCGGTCGCCCAGCTCGCACAGGTGGACGATGCCGAAGTGCACGCGGCCGACGGGC
Source organism: Acidobacteriota bacterium (assembly GCA_021779795.1). Taxonomy (GTDB): domain Bacteria; phylum Acidobacteriota; class Vicinamibacteria; order Vicinamibacterales; family Fen-181; genus FEN-299. The sequence goes on from JAJXZZ010000130.1 coordinate 2,038, forward strand.
GTCGAGTCGTCGTTGATGAGCCCGATGATCCGGGTTTCGAACCGGCCGTCCATCTTCAGCTCTTCGTGCAGCTCGCGCTGCAGGGCCTCCTCGTAGGCGTCCACGCCCGACTGGAACAGCGTCTCGTCGCGGTGGTTGATGTGCCCGCCGATGCCGAGCGAGCCCATGGCCACCAGCCGCTTCTCGCCCGATCCCTTGCCGCGCACGTAGTGCAGGTACCTGTCGCCCTTCCTGAAGAGGACGTACGGGATGATCTGCTTCTCGGACGGGTCGGTCTCGGCGTCGGCGCGCCGGACGTAGTGCGTGCTGCCGGCCTCGAGGATCCGCGGGATGAACCGCGGCACGTCGCGCGACGCGCCGTCGAACGAGCCGATCTCGTCGAGCAGCGTCCGCCTGAAGCACAACACCAGTTCCTCGCGCATGCCCTCGTCCTCCCTCGTCCGCCCGCCGGGCCGCCCGGCGGCGGCGCGACCGACCGCCTGCTCGTATGTTACACCCCGGGCCGGCCGGCGCCGCGGGGCCGCCTCCGGCCCGCCTCAGATCACGACCAGCGCGTAGAGGAGGGACAGCGCCGCGAGCGTGAGCATGCCGGGCGCCACGAGCGTCGCCAGCCGGCGCGACCCGACGACGTAGGTGTACGCCAGCTGCAGGAGGTTGTTGCTGGCGGCGGCGATGACGATCCCCTGCAGGATCGCGTGGTCGCCGATCCCGAAGTTGCTCTGCAGCAGCGAGACGACGAACGGCGTGATGTCCGAGAACCCGACGACGAACGACATCAGGTGGAGGCCGGTGACCTGGAAGTAGGCGATGACGTACTTGGTCGCCAGCGAGACGACGGTGAACAGCACCGCGAACAGGAAGGCCGCGCTCAGCTCGAGCGGGTTCCGCCGCAGCGCCGGGTCGGCCGTCACGTCCTCCTTCGGCCCGCCCGGGACGGGCGGCGGCGCGGCGGCCAGCGGCTCGGCCGCCCCCTTCCGGAGCCAGAGGGCGTTGGCCGCCGCGAGCGCCGACAGCACCAGCAGCGCCGGCCCCACCGTGCTCACCGAGAGCGGCCGGAAGACCACCACGAGCACGACCAGGCGGACGTACAGCATCGACACCGCGAGGAAGATCGCGCGGGAGGCGTCGCGGCTGATGTCGCGCTCGGCCTTCGCCTTCTTCGCCAGCACGAGCACCGTGGCCGTGCTCGAGTAGAGGCCGCCGACCAGGCCCGCGAGCAGCAGGCCCTTGCGCGGGTAGACGTAGGTCTGGAGCACGTACCCCAGGTAGGAGATGCCGGTCGTGATCACCACGGCCAGCCAGATCTGCCTCGGCGTCACCGGCAGCAGCGCGAAGAACCGCCACACCGGCCCGTCGCCCGCCGGCATCGTCGCCGGGACGAGCGGCAGCACCACGGCGGCGATCGCGAGGAACTTGCACGCGGTCACCACCTCGCCCGTCTGCAGCCGGTCGGTGAACCGCCGGATCCGCCCCTTGGAGTGCAGCACCAGCAGGATGCTGATCGCGATGAGCACCAGGTACCACTGCGGGAAGGTCAGCGCGATCGGCCCGGTGGCGTAGGTCAGCAGCGCGATGAGGACCCCGATCATCCCGGGGCTCTTCTTCTGCAGGACCTTGTTGCCGTAGTAGATGAGGAGGAACAGCGAGAGGGCGCCGAGGCCGACCAGGAACGCCTGGCTCCCGATGCCGGGCAGCTGGTACAGCACGAACCCGAGCATGCCGATGAAGATGAACGTCCGCACCGTGCCGAAGGTGTCGAACTTCCCCTCGGTCTCGTAGTACTCGCGCAGGCCGATGCCGACGAGGAAGCTGACGCCGATCGTCAGCAGGAACGGGGCGATGACTTCGGCGGTGACCACGCGCTCGCCTCCGGTCAGAACACCCGGGTGTCGGCCCGGCCGACCAGGTCCGACCCGAAGTCGTACACGACCAGCCTCACGTTCTGCGTGCCGCGGATCGCCGGGAACTGGATCGTGTAGGGGTAGCCCGACTCGAGGTACTTCGCGTAGTCCGCCTCCGAGAGCTTCAGCGGCAGCGCGTCGGCGTGCGTGCCCACGGTGTTGGACCCGTTGTCGAGGCAGTAGACGGCGACGTTGAGCAGGCCGACGCGGAACCCGCCGGCCGACTCCACCTTCACGTTCTTCAAGTCGATCTTCCCCTCGGCCACCAGGTTCCCGTCGCGCGACGACACGGCCGCCTTCACCTTGATGTCCCCCACCTCGCGGCGGAAGATGCCGCCGGCCGACAGCCGATCGTTGGCGATGAACCCGCGCCGGTTGAACCCCGTGGCCCCGGCCTCGCGGTAGTAGCCGTGCCGGTAGAGCACCGTCACGTCGGGCCGGTTCACCCGGACGACGATGGCGCGGTACCCGCCGCTCCACGACGCGTTCGACGACTGGTAGCCGAGCAGGTAGCCGCTCCTCGTCGCCTGGTCGATCCGGTCGAACACGCCCGGCCCCTGCTCGGTGATCGAGGCCACGCCGCCGGTCAGCTCGGACAGCGCCCGCAGGCTGCGGAACGACTGCGCCTGCTGGTAGGTGGCCTCCATCTCCTTCGCCGCCTCGGGGTCCAGCAATCCGCCGGCCTGGACCGCGTGGATCGACACCCGCCCGTCGTTGGCCAGCGCCGCCAGCGCGCGGTCGTTGTCGTCGCTCGGCCACGGCAGCCCCTGCTCGGTGACGAACACGACGTGCTTGCGCCCCTCGAAGCGCCGCAGGTACTCCATCAGCGACGCGAGATTGTTCTGGTCCCGGAGCGTCGTGGCGCACGAGGCCATGAACGCGTCGAGCGGCATCCGCACCAGGTCGGGCCCCTGGATCTCCTCGGACGCGACCGTCGCCGGGGCCGGCGGATTTGGCCCGAGCACGAGCTGATCGATCCGCGCCTGCAGCTTCTTCGGGAGGACGCGCGCGCCGTAGAGCGGCCCCATCTTCGTGGGCCCCAGTTCGGCCGAGAGGTCGAAATCGACGCCGGAATGCCCCTTTTTGAACCGCTCGAGCGCGGCGGCCACCTGCTGGTGGTCGGCGGTGAAGTCGAGCGCCCGGTCGTACGCGAAGATCGCGACTTCGTCCTGGGGCAGCAGCTGCGTCCTGACGAAGCGGGTCAGGCCGCTGATCATGCCCGAGCGATCCTCCAGCCGGCCCAGGCCGAGCACGAAGACGAAGATCCGGCGGTCGGGCGGCGCGAAGCCGAGCCCCGTGCGCGGGGCGAGGCGGGCGTCGGGCGCCGCGGTCCCCGGCGCGAGCGCCACCGGCAGCGCCTCGCGGACCTGCTGCGGGACGCCGTCCTCCAGCACCGTGAAGTCGGCCCGCGTCAGGCCGGTGACGGGCTTGCCGTCGCGGCCGAGCACCTGCACGTCCACCGGCACGAGGCTGTCGGAAAACGCCGCGGGTGCAGCCGGCTGCACGGCCATGAGGGCCGGCGCGCCGGCGAGCGCCGCCAGCAGCGGCAGGGCGAGGACCAGCGGACGACGTCGACGCATCGAATTCCCTCCGCCGAAGACCGAAGCCAGGACGGCAAAGTCCGGCTCAGAGTGTCCCCCGGCTTGGCCGTTGTCAAGGAAAATGGCTCGGGGCTTGCCCGCCGAAGCCCGAAGGGCGAAGGCGGGCTCAGGGCCGCCAATCGCTACCGTGACCACGCCGGCATCGAGTTGTTGCCGACGTGCGTCACCTGCCGGAGGTCGGCGCCTTCGCGCGTCATGGTCCAGATCTGCTGGGACCCGCCGCGCGTGGACGAGAAGGCGATGTGCCGCCCGTTGGGCGAGAACGACGGGCTCTCGTTGTCGCGGCCGAACGTCAGCTGGCGCACCGCGCCGGTCGCCACGTCGATCACCTCGATGTCGAAGCCGGTCCTGGTCCGCGACACGTAGGCGATCTCGTCGTGCGGTCCCGGCGACCAGGCGGCCCGGTCGCAGTACTTCTCGAAGGTGAGCTGCCGCTGGTCCGAGCCGTCCGCGTTCATCACCCAGATCTGCGGCGAGCCGGTCCGGTCCGAGGTGAACGCGATCCGCCGGCCGTCGGGCGACCAGGCCGGCGCGGTGTCGATCGCGTAGCTGAACGTCAGGCGCCGCAGGCCCGAGCCGTCGGCGTTCATCACGTAGACTTCCTCGTTCCCGGCGCGCGACGAGGCGAAGGCGATGCGCGTGCCGTCGGGCGACCAGGCCGGGAGGCCGTTCTGCCCGCGGCCGCCGGTCGGCGACGACCGCCGCCCGGTGGCGAGGTCGGTCACGAAGACGTCCTGCGGGCCACGGCGGTACGACGTGTAGGCGAGAGCCCGGCCGTCGGGCGACCAGCTCGGCGTCAGGTCGAGGTCGCCGTCGGTGGTGACGCGCGCGTCGCCGACGCCGTCGTAGCCCGACACGAAGATCTCCTTCACGCGGCGCGGCGCGCCGGTCGGATCCCTGAAGGCGCCCAGCCGATCGGAGACGAAGGCGAGCCTCGTGTGCGCCACCCCCTCGATGCCCGCCTCGTCGCGCAGCACGTCGTCGGCCGCCGCGTGCGCGAGCATCCGCACCGACGCCTGCGGGCCGACGTAGGCGCGGGCGAAGGCCAGCCGCCGTCCCGACGCCTCGCGGATGCGCACCTCGAGCCGCACGGCGCCGTCCTCGAGGGCGACGCGTCCCGAGACGACGCCGTCCAACGGCGCCGCGGCGCCAGCGGGAGGAGGCGCGAACGGCGACAGGTCGAACGCGTTCTCGTAGGCCAGGTCGGCCACGAACGCCTCGCCGAGCGTCGCGGCGACTGCCCCGAGCGCCGGCGACCGCTCGTCGAACGTGAACGGCACGCACGCGAGCCGCAGGCGTTCGCCCGGCTTCGCGTGGAGGGTGGCGAGCGGCGGGCGCTCGGGCGGCGCGACGCGCCCGCGCCGCTCGACACCGGGGCCGAGCACGACGATCAGGATCGCGGCGAGGCCGAGGAGAAGCGGCAGGGCGAGTCGGAGGGTGCGGCGCATCGGACCTGGCCAGCGGGTCGCCGGAGCGGCAGCACGAGGCCCCGCCGGTAATGTTACGCTAGATCCACCTGCCGACCGGACCCAACTGCCACAGGGGGTACTCATGAACCGCCGACGCCTCGTCCGTTCGTGCGTCATCGGCCCGGCCTTCGTCCTGGCCGCGTGGACCGTCTTCGCCGCCGCCTCGGGCCCCGTGCTGCCCGACCCCGGCGACGCCGGCGTCAGCAGGGCCGAGCAGGAGAAGCTCGGCCAGCAGACGAAGGCCGAGGTCTACAAGCAGATGCCGGTGCTGCCCGATTCCAGCCCCGAGACGCAGTACGTCCGGCGCCTCGGCGAGCGGCTCGCGGCCGTCATCCCCCGGCAGAACTCCTGGCCCTGGGAGTTCCACGTCGTCCAGCAGAAGGAGGTCAACGCCTTCGCCCTGCCCGGCGGCCCGATGTTCGTCAACATCGGGACGATCGTCGCGGCGAAGAACGAGGCCGAGCTGGCCGGCGTCATGGCGCACGAGATGTCGCACGTCTACATGCAGCACTCGGTCAAGCAGATGAAGAAGAACGCCGCCCCCAGCCTGCTGGCCGGCCTCGGGCAGATCGCCGGCCAGATCATCGGCGGCGTCGGCGGCGACCTGACGAGCGGCCTGGCGCAGATCGGCGGCGGCATGTGGAGCATGAAGTACTCGCGGACCGACGAGACGCAGGCCGACGAAGTGGGCGCGATCATCATGTACAAGGCGGGCTACGACCCGAAGGCGCTCGCCGACTTCTTCGAGCAGCTCCAGGCGCAGGGGGGCAACCCGCCGCAGCTGCTGAGCGACCACCCGAACCCGGGCAACCGCCGCGTCGCCATCGAGCGCGAGATCGCGTCGTGGCCCCCGAAGTCGTACCGGGCGTCGGACGCCGCGTTCGCGCGCGCGCAGGCCGACGCCAGGTCGGTGCGCGCGTACACGGCGAAGGAGATCGACGCGGGCGCCCAGTCGGGCCTGTGGGCGCGGCAGAACGCCGCGGGCGGCCAGCCGGCCGCCGCGGCTCCGTCCCCC
>JAJXZZ010000131.1 GCA_021779795.1 Acidobacteriota bacterium
CGGCCACCCCGAGAATTTCATGCTCGACGGGGTTGAATGCACGACCGGCCCGCTCGGCCAGGGGGTAGCGATGGCGGTCGGCATGGCGATCGCGGAGCGGCATCTCAACGCGACCTTCGGCGACGAAGGCTCCTCTACGCTCGAAGCGGCCCGGTCCGCCTGGGCGATCTCTGGATGGTCGATCGCTTCTCGGCGCTGATGGCCGCGCTCGTGTGCCTGGTCTGGCTCGCGGCCGCGCTGTCGAGCGTGAGGTACATCGGCCTCGAGCACGCCCAGGGCCTCCTCTCGACGACCAAGATCCGGATCTACTTCGGCCTGCTCCCGCTGTTCGTGCTGGCCATGCTCGTCACGGTCACGACCGACGGGCTGGGCGTCCTCTGGATCGCGCTCGAGGCGACGACGCTCGCGACGACGCCGCTGGTGGCGCTCTACAAGAAGGACGGGGCGATCGAGGCCGCGTGGAAGTACCTGCTGCTCTGCTCGCTCGGCATCAGCGTCAGCCTGCTGGGCCTGTTCCTGCTCGCCTACGCCGGCGTCGGCGCGGGGCTCCCGCTCGACCGGGCGCTGTCGCTCGGCGATCTTCGCGCGCGCGCGGCGTCGCTCGACCCGCACGTGGTCCGCTGGGCGTTCGTCTTCCTGTTCGTCGGCATCGGCACCAAGGTCGGGTTCGTCCCGATGCACCCCTGGCTGCCCGACGCGCACAGCCGGACGCCGTCGCCGATCTCGGCCATGCTCTCGGGCGTGCTGCTGAACGTCGCCCTCTACGCGCTGCTCCGCCTGCGGGTGATCGTGGACCTGTCGCTCGGGCAGAGCGACTGGACGTCGGCCTTCTTCGTCGGCTTCGGCCTGGTGTCGGTTCTCTTCGCCGCCTTCGTGCTGCTGCACCAGCAGAACTACAAGCGGATGCTCGCCTACCACAGCGTCGAGCACATGGGCCTGATCGCATTCGGCCTGGGCATGGGGCCCGCCGGGGCGGCCGGCGCGGTGATGCACATGATCGGCCACACCCTGGCCAAGAGCGCCCTCTTCCTGTCGGCCGGCGAGATCCTGCTGCGCGAGCACACGACCAAGATCGCCAACATCCGGGGGCTGTGGCGCACGGCGCCGCGCACGTCGCTCGTGTTCCTGCTCGGCTTCCTGGGCCTCATCGGCATGCCCACGTCCACCATCTTCTCGAGCGAGCTGACGTTCATCCTCGCCGCCGCGAGTCGCAACCCGGCGGCCGCCGTGGCCCTCATCGTCGCGCTGGCCATCGTGGCGGTCGGGGTGCTCCACCACGTGTTCGCCATGCTCTTCGGGGGCGATCCGCCCGAGGCCGGCGAGGCGCCGCCGCCCGAGCCGATCACGATCACGCACGCGGTGGTGGCCGTCGAGCTGATCCTGCTGTTCGCGGGCGGGGTCTTCTTCCTCAGCACGCCGGGCTTCAACTGGGCGGCCAGCGTCGCGCGCGACTTCACGGTGTGGCCATGAGCCTCGAGTCCTGGATCGAAGCGGTGAGGGAGCCCGGAAGCGCGGTGGGAACGGGCCCGGACGGGCGGGCCATCGTCGGCGTCGCCGCCGACCGGATCGCCGACGCGGTGGCCCGCCTGCACGGCGAGGCCGGCCTGCCGCTCGACCTGCTGTTCGCCACCGACGACCGGGCGACGGGCTCGGGGTTCGGCCTCCACGCCGTGCTCGCCGACGACCAGGGCCACCGGTGGGTGGAGCTGGTCGCCGACCTGCCCGCCGACCGGCCGCGCTTCCCGTCGATCACGCCGCGCGTCATGGCGGCGCACTGGTACGAGCGGTACGCCCACGACATGTTCGGCGTCGTCGCCGAGGGCCACCCCGACGCCCGGCGCCTCGTGCGCCACGAGAACGTCCCGGCCGGGGTCCACCCGCTGCGAAAGGATTTCGCGTGGGACACGCGCCTGCCGATCGCCGACGAGCCGTACCCGCTCGGGCACGTCGAGGGCGAGGGCATGTTCGAGATCCCCGTCGGCCCCATTCACGCCGGCGTCATCGAGCCGGGCCACTTCCGGTTCAACGTGGCCGGCGAGCGGATCATCACGCTCGAGGGGAAGCTGTTCTTCACGCACAAGGGGGTCGAGAAGCTGCTCGAAGGGCGGTCGGTCGCCGACGCCATGCCGTTCATCGAGCGCGTCGCCGGCGACGCCGCGGCGGCGCACGCGACGGCGTTCTGCCAGGCGGCCGAGCGGATCGCCGGCTGCCAGGCGCCCGACGCCGCGCGGCTGCTGCGCGTCGTCGCGGTCGAGCTCGAGCGGTTCACGATGCACCTGCACGACGTCTCGAACATCTGCGGCATGGGCACGGGGTACACCGTGATGGCCGCCAACGGCTTCCGGATCGAAGAACGCCTGCGGCGGCTCGGCGCGCGCGTCTTCGGCCACCGGTTCTTCCGCGGCCTCGTCGTCCCCGGCGGCGTCGCCAGGGCGCTCACCGCCGCCGAGGTCGCCGACATCGAGCGCACCGTCCGCGACGCCTGGGCCGAGGCCTCGTCGCTCGTGCGCCTGGGGCTCGACTCCGACACGCTGCGCGACCGGCTCGAGACGACGGGCGTGCTGTCGCGCGAGGCCGCGTGGGCCTACGGCGCCAAGGGCGTGGCGGCCCGGGCGTCGGGCCTCGGCCGCGACGCCCGCCAGGATCACCCGCACGCCGCCTACGACCGCCTGCCGACACGACCCAGGGTCCGGACCGAGGGGGACGTGTTCGCCCGCGTCATGCTGCGCGTGGACGAGATGGCCGACGCGGTCGAGTCCATCCGCGTCGCGTCGCGGCTGTACCGCGAGATGGGGGAGGCGCCCGAGACGCGCGTCGCGTGCGACTGCCGCGACGGCGAGGCGCTCGGCTGGTCGGAGAGCTGGAGGGGGCAGATCCTCGACTGGGTGCGCGTCCGCGGCGGCGTCATCGACCGCGCCGTCGTCCGCGATCCTTCGTTCTGCAACTGGCCGCTGTTCGGCGAACTGGGCCCGGGCAACATCGTCCCCGACTTCCCGCTGTGCAACAAGTCGCTGGACCTGTCGTACTCGGGGACGGATCTGTAGCAACAGCCGACCGCCTGCGTTTCGAACGCCGCCCAGGCCGGCGGCGCCACGCCGAGCAGCTCGCGCACGAAGAAGTCGTACCGCTTGTGGTCGCCGTACGGGCCGCCCGACGTGTGACCCGCGCCGGGGATGACCAGCAGGTCGAACGGCTTGTCGTGCTCGATCAGCTGGTTGACCACCTGCATCGTGGACGACGGGTCCACGTTGGTGTCCATCTCGCCGACGATCAGCAGCAGCGCGCCCTGCAGCCGCCAGGCGTTGTCCACGTTGGACGACTCGGAGTACTGCGGGCCGATCGGCCATCCCATCCACTGCTCGTTCCACCAGATCTTGTCCATCCGGTTGTCGTGGCAGCCCGCCGCCGACACCGCCGCCTTGTAGAACCCGGGGTGGAACAGCAGCGCCGCGAGCGACTCCTGCCCGCCGGCCGACGTGCCGTAGATGCCCACGCGCGAGATGTCGTACCACGGGTACTTCGCGGCCGCGGCCGTGTGCCACGGGATGCGGTCGGGGAAGCCGGCGTCCTTCAGGTTCTTCCAGGCGACGTCGTGGAACGCCTTGGACCGGTTCGACGTCCCCATCCCGTCGATCTGCACGACGACGAAACCCAGTTCGGCCATGGCCTGCATCGCGTTGAACGCCATGAACGACTTGGGCACGAACGAGCCGTGCGGCCCGGCGTAGATGTTCTCGACGACCGGGTACCTCTTCGCCGGGTCGAGGGTGGTCGGGCGGTAGATGACGCCCCAGATCGCCGTCTTCCCGTCGCGCCCCGGGGCCTCGAACACCTCGGGCGGCGTCCACCCCGCCGCGACCAGCGCCGTGATGTCGGCCTTCTCGACCACGTCCACGAGCGACCCGTCGTCGGCGCGGCGCAGCTCGCAGGCCGGCGCGAGATCGACCCGCGAGTAGGTGTCCACGAAGTACTTCATGTCGGACGAGAAGGCCGCCGCGTGGTTGGCCTCGGCGCCGGTGAGGCGCGTGAGGCCGGTGCCGTCGAAGTTGATGCGGTAGTAGTTGACGAAGTAGGGATCCTGGCCCGGGTACATGCCGCTCGCGCCGAACCAGATCCGCCGCCGCTCCTCGTCCACCTTCGACACGCCGCGGACGACCCACTCCCCCTTCGTGATCTGGTTCTCGACGCGCCCCGTGGCCCCGTCGTACAGGTAGAGGTGGTTCCAGCCGTCGCGCTCGGACATCCAGACGACCTCGCGGCCGTCGGCCACGTCGTAGCGGTACTTCTTGCTCGAGTAGGTGAAGAACGTCTTCGGCTCCTCGCTCACGACGGCCCGCGCCTCGCCCGTCGCCGCCGAGACCTCGATGATCCGGTAGACCTGGTGGCCCCGCTGGTTGTACTCGAAGGTCACGGCCGAGCCGTCCTTGCGCCACACGAGGCGGGACAGGTCGTACGGGTTCGGGAAAAGGGTGTTGGCCACGGCCGTCGCCTGCTTCGTGGCGATGTCGAACAGCACCGGCTGGTCGAGGTCCAGCTCGTCGCCCGGCTTGGCGTAGAAGCGCGACGAGTGCTTGGGCTGCAGCTGGTCCTCGGGCGACGACTCGACGTAATAGACCTCGCGGCGGTAGCCCGGCCTCACCCTGTAGGCCGCCAGGCGCTTCGAGTCGGGCGACCAGGCGATCGTGTCGAGCACGTAGCAGTTCCCCTCGTTGCCGTCGGTGCTGAGCGGCGTGAACGTCTTCGAGCCGGGGTGGCGGATGGCGACGTTGAAGCCGCGGACGACCGCCTCCCACTGCGTGTCGGGCGACACCTTCGGCGCGGCGTCGGGCGGAGGCGGCGTGCAGGCGGGCGGCGGCTGGCGCCCCTCGAACGCGCCGACCGCGGGACTCCCCTTGCAGGCGTACGTGTCGAGGCTGCACGTCAGGAGGGTGCGGTCCACCCTGACGTCGATCGCCTTGCCGTCGTCGGCGAACGCGAAGGTCGTGAACGGCAGCGTCAGGCCGGTCAGCTCGCGCCCGGTGGCCGCCGACAGGCCGGCCGCCAACTTGTCGTGGTCGAACGCCGGCTGCTTCCGCTTCGTGTCGGCGTCGAAGACGACGAACCGCGTCCCTCCCTTGACCGTCTTGCGGTACCAGAAGCGGTGTGTCTTGCCGATCCAGGTGGCGTTGTCCACGACGTCCAGGGCCAGGCCCTGGTACTTCTCGCGCAGGCCGAACGCCCGCCGGTAGTCGGCGACGGTGCCCTGGGCGCCGGCAGCCGCCGGCAGCGACAAGACGATCCACGACGCGGCCACGGCCGCGAGCACGCGCTGGACGAACATGGGGACGCTCCCGGGTTGAGGGCGGGGGGCATTGTAGCAGGGACGAGGGACGTCGGCACCGGCGAGCACCCAACGCTCCGCTGCCCTCCTATGAGGCCTTTCGGCTGTGGAAGTATGCGAACAACGCCGCGAGGCCGCCGGCGATGACGAGCGCCCGGACGACGCGGAAGAGGCTGATGACCCACGCAATCCCGATGCCGAGCGCCGCCCACTGCACCCACCAGTGCCCGGGCGACGTCATCAGGTTGATGACGAACAGCATCACCAGCACGGCCGGGCCGACGAACAGGAACCGGATGGCGCGCAGGGTTCTGAACACGAGGACCTCCCTTTCCAGGGATCTACGCGAAACGCGGGGCCGGGGTTTCATGCCCTCTTGGTAGGATAGGAAGAGAGGCACGAGCGATGACACTGGATCTGCTGGTGTTCGGGCCGCATCCCGACGACCTCGAGATCGGCCTCGGGGCGACGATCGCCCGGCACGCGGCCGAGGGATGGCGCGTGGGGCTCTGCGACCTGACCCGGGGCGAGCTCGGCAGCAACGGCACGCCCGAGGAGCGGCTGCGCGAGGCCGACCGGGCGCGCGAGACGCTCGGCGCGGACTGGCGCGAGAACCTGGGCTGGCCGGACCGGGGGATCTCGGGCGACGCGCGGCAGGTGGACGACGTGGTGCGGCTCGTCCGGAAGTGGCGGCCGCGGGCGGTCGCGATTCCCTACTGGGAGGATCGCCACCCCGATCACGCCGCCTCCAGCCGCGTGCTCACCGAGGCGCTGTTCAACGCGCGGCTCCGCCGGTATCCCGGCGAGGGCGAGGCCTGGTCGCCCGACTGGGTCTGCTACTACTACATCAACGACGCGGGCCCGATCTCGTTCGCCGTTGACGTGTCGGCCCACTACGACCGCAAGCGGGAGGCGCTGGCCTGCTACCAGAGCCAGTTCCGGCGCGACGCCGCGGGCGCGACGGCCACGCGCCTCAACGCCCCGACGTTCGGCCGGCTGGTCGAGAGCCGCGACGCGCAGGTCGGCGCGCTGGCGGGCGTGGCGTTCGCGGAGGGAATCCTGGTCAAGGAGCCGATCCTCCGCCCGCACCTCCTCAAGGACTGGAGCGCCCGCCCATGAGGATCGCCGTCATCTGCTACGCCTCGGTCGGCGGCAGCGGCATCGTCGCCACCGAGCTGGCCAAGTGCCTCGCGCTGCGCGGCCACGAGATCCACGTCGTGAGCAGCGAGCAGCCGTTCCGGCTGGGCGACGATCAGCCCGGCGTGGCGTTCCACCGGGTGGACACGCCTTCCTACCCGCTGTTCCGCGAACCGCAGTACGTGCTGTCGCTCTCGACGACGATCATCGGGCTGGCGCGGTCGATCGATCTCGACATCATCCACGCGCACTACGCGGTGCCGCACGCCGCGGCCGCCTACCTGGCCCGGCAGGTGCTGGCGGGCACCGGCCGCGCGCACGTCCCGCGCATCGTCACGACGCTGCACGGGACCGACATCACGCTGGTCGGCAGCGACAGCTCGTTCGCCGAGACGGTGGGCTTCTGCATCGACCAGTCGGACGGCGTCACCGCCGTGTCCGAGAGCCTGAAGGCCGACACCTACAAGGGGCTCCCGGTGCACGCCGACATCCGCGTGATCCCGAACTTCCTGGACTGCTCGATCCACCACCGGATCGAGGCCGGCGACCTCCGGGGCCGGCTCGCCCCGGCCGGCCACGCGGTCGTGATGCACATCTCGAACTACCGGCCGGTGAAGCGGATCCCGGCCGTCGTCGAGGTGTTCGCGAGGATCCGGCGCGAGATCCCGGCCACGCTGGTCCTTGTCGGGCACGGGCCCGAACTGTCGGGCGGCCTGGCGCTCGCGCGCGACCTCGGCGTGGCGGGCGACGTGCGGGCCGTCGGCGAGCAGGCCGACGTGCGCGCGCTCCTGTCGGCGGCCGACGTGTTCCTGCTGCCCTCGGCGACCGAGAGCTTCGGCCTGGCGGCGCTCGAGGCCATGGCCTGCGAGGTGCCCGTGATCGCGTCGCGCGTGGGCGGCCTGCCCGAGGTGATCGAGCACGAGGTGAACGGCTACCTGCGCGCCCCCGACGATCTCGGCGGCATGGCCGCCGACGCGATCGGCCTGCTGTCGGACCCGGCCCTGCGCCGGCAGATCGGCGAGGCCGGCCGCGAGGTCGTGCGCGAGCGCTACTGCTCGCACCGCGTCGTGCCGCAGTACGAGGCATATTACGAGGAAGTGCTCGGCAAGGTCAGTGGCTAGTGGTTAGTGGCTAGTCGATCACGCGTGATCCACTGACCATGAACCACTGACGACTACCGCCCGTCGCGCCCCGTGCTACGCTACCCTTCGTGCACATTCCCGACGGCTACCTGAGCCCCAGCACCTGCGCCGCGCTCTATGCCGGCGCGGCGCCGTTCTGGTGGGGCGCGCTCCGGCGGGTGCGGCGGGGGCTGCAGGCGCGGCTCGTGCCGCGGCTGTCGCTCGTCGCGGCCTTCTCGTTCGTCGTGATGATGTTCAACATCCCGCTGCCGGGCGGCACGACCGGGCATGCGGTGGGCGCGGCGCTGGCGGCCATTGTGCTGGGCCCGTCGGCCGCGATCCTGGCCGTCTCGACGGCGCTCGCCATCCAGGCGCTCTTCTTCGGCGACGGCGGCCTCACGACGCTCGGCGCCAACTGCTTCAACATGGCGGTCGTCGGCTCG
>JAJXZZ010000132.1 GCA_021779795.1 Acidobacteriota bacterium
GTGTACAGGAACGCGCCCGATCACGGCCTGCCCGAGCACATCCGCCACAAGCTGGCCGCGAGCATGGGGCAGGACCTGGCCGGCGACGAGTAGCGGCGGGACAGGGGAACGACTTATGAAACTGTGGATGACACTTGTCGCGCCGATGGCGCTCTGGTCGGCCGTGGCCGCCGCGCAGGGGGCGCCCGCCCCCGCGGCGATGACCCTGCGGGACGCCGTCACCTACGCGCTCGCGCACTCGCCGGATCTGAAGGCCTCGCAGGCGGAGATCCGGCGCCGGCAGGGGATCGTGACCAGCACCCGCGCGGGGTTGCTGCCGCAGGTCGATCTGTCGGCGGACGCCTCCCGCACGCGGATCGACCACGGGTATCCGTTCGGGGCCGCCCCGACCATGCTCCGCTTCGACACCGCGCTCTACACCGGGTCGGCCGACGCGAAATGGCTGGCCTGGGACTTCGGCAGCACCCAGGCGGCGCTCGACTCGGCGCGCGAGCGCGTCGAGTCGGCGCGGGCCGGCACCGACAGGCGGCGGCAGGAGCTGGTCTTCGAGACGGCCCGGCTGTACCTGGAGACGATGGCGTACACCGATCTCATCAAGGCCGGCGAGGAGCGGGTGGCCAGCCTGAAGTCGCTGCTCGACCGCGTCAACAAGCTCGTGGCCGGCGGCCGGGCCGTGCCGGTGGACGCGCTGAAGATCCAGACCCGCCTCGCCGAGGTCGAAAGCAGCCTGGCCACGCTCGAGTCCGGGCGGCGGTCCTCGCTTGCCGCGCTGGCCTCGGTGATGGGGTACGCGGGCGACCTGCCGCCCCTCACCTACACGCCGGCGCCGGCCGGCCTGCCGCCGACGCCGGCGGCCGAGCGCGACGAACTCGGCGCGGCCGCCACGAGCCGGCCGGACCTGGTGTCGCAGGACCACGAGATTCGCGCGGCCGAGAAGGCCGAGACGGCCGCGAAGAAGTCGTCGTGGCCCCGGATCGACCTGCGCGCGTCGGTGCTCGAATACGGGTCGAACGGCCCGCTCGGCTTCGGACAGATGATCGGCACGCTGCTGCCGTCGCTGCCGGCGATGCCGCCGGCCGACAACGCCGTGGCCGACTGGGCCCTTGGGGTCCACGTGACCGTGCCGCTGTTCGACGGCTTCCGCCGCCGCGGCCAGGTCCAGGCGGCGGCCGCCGCGCTCGAGCAGGCGCGGCTGGCCAGGCAGCAGCTCGGCCTGCGCGTCGCGCGCGAGGTGCGCACCGCGAGGGCCGACCTCGACGCGGCCCGGAGCCGCGTCGCGGCCCTGCGCGACTCGGTCGCCGAGAGCGAACGCGTGCTGCACGACGAACGGCTGAAGTACGACGCGGGCCGGAGCGTGATCAACTTCGTGCTCGACGCGGAGTCGGCGCTGCTGACGAGCCAGTCGCTGCTCTCGCAGGCCGAGCGTTCGGTGGAGACGGCGACGCTCGCGCTGGATCTGAGCGTCGGCCGGATCGATGCCGGTCGCCTGCCCGAGCGGTAGCGGGCCGCGCGGAGAACGGCCATGGCACACGCCCATCAGCACCACGCGTACCGGGGATCGGCCGCCCGGTCCGCCAACGCGCACGAGGGCGGCCTGCCGACGGCGGCGGACCGAGACGCGAGCGGGCCGCCCGACGAGTCGGCGCCCTGCCTCTGCCTGAAGTGCGGGTACCGCGAACCGGCCCACCCTCACGTGGCCTGCCGCGTGGAGAAGTGCCCGGAGTGCGGCGCGACGACCGTCCGCGAGGGCTCGCCGCGGCACCTGGAGTACTTGAGAGGGCGGCGGCGCCAGAACGGGTGACGCCGCCAGCGGACGACATTCCGGGGAGGGACTGGTATGCACGGCAACGCCCGCCAGCCCGTCGGATTCGGACGCGTCGCCGCCCCGCGAGCCGCTGCCCGGGACGTGCCGCCCGTCTCGGAGTGGGCGGCGTTCACCGACACGGCCAACGAAGCCCGGCACGCCCTCGAAACGCTGCTCGCGCGCCGGTCGATCCGGCGCCGGCTCGGCGCCATGACGAAGCCCGGCGCGGACGGCGGGCCCTCGTGGTTCGAGCGCCTGTGCGAGGGCCATCACCGAAAGGACCTCGATCCGCTGGACCGCCTGCAGTGGATGCTGCCGAGCGCGATCCTCGACCTGGCGATCCGCCTGGCCGGCGCCCACAGGACGGAGGCGCACCAGTGAACCGGAAGCTCCAGGATCTCGCGTCCCGGCTGCTCGGCGACACGCCCGCGCACGAGCAGGCCCCGCTCTCGGTCGAGGACAAGCTGCGGGAACTCTCGTTCAACCTGTGGTGGAACTGGCACCCGCAGGTGCTCGAGATGTTCCGCCAGCTCGACCCGGCCGGCTGGGCGGAGACCAATCACAACCCGATCGCCCTGTTGAAGCGGTTCGCCCCGGCCGCGCGCGTCGCCGAGTTGTCGCTCGAGAACACGGTCAGCTTCCACTACCGCCGCCTGCAGGAGTACCTGCGCGGCGAGGGTTCGTGGTGCGACGCCCACGCCGGGGGGCTGCAGGCGGCGTCGATCGCCTACTTCTCGGCCGAGTTCGGGCTCCACGAATCGCTCCCGCTGTACTCCGGCGGCCTCGGCGTCCTGGCCGGGGACTACCTCAAGAGCGCCTCCGATCTCGGGCTGCCGGTGGTCGGCGTCGGCCTGTTCTACGCGACCGGGTACTTCCGCCAGCGCTTCGACCCCACCGGCTGGCAGACCGAGGAGTACGGCCACGTCGACGTCGCGGCGCTGCCCCTGCGGAGGCCGGTCGGGGCCGACGGGGCGCCGGTCGCGATCGAGGTGCCGTGCAACGGCGAGACGCTCCACGCGGCGGTCTGGCTCGCCCGCATCGGCCGCACCCTGCTGCTCCTCCTCGATTCGGACGTCGAGGCCAACCCGCCTCACCTGCGCGGTCTGACGGCGAGGCTGTACGGGGGCGACCAGGTCACGCGCATCCGCCAGGAGGCGCTGCTGGGCGTCGGCGGGCTGCGCGCCCTGCGCGCGCTCGGGATCCGGCCGGCGGTCCTGCACCTGAACGAGGGCCACAGCGCGTTCGCCATCCTCGAGCGGGCGCGCGAGCGGCTCGAAGAAGAAGGGATGTCGTTCGACGACGCGCTGCGTGAGACGTCGCTGCAGACGGTGTTCACCACGCACACCCCGGTCGAGGCCGGGCACGACCGCTTCCCGGCCGACCTGGTCGAACGCGAGCTCGGCTGGCTGCGCGCGGCGCTGCGGCTCGACCCGGAGCCCCTGATGGCCCTGGGGCGGGCGAACCCGGCCGACCGCGGCGAGCCGTTCTGCATGACGGTGCTCGCGATCAAGGGCTCGCGCCGCCGCAACGGCGTCTCGAGCCTGCACGGCCACGTGGCGCGGAGGATGTGGCGGCCGCTGTGGCCCGGGCGCGACGAGGAGGACGTCCCGATCGGGCACGTCACCAACGGCGTGCACGTGCGCTCGTGGCTCGCCCTGTCGATGAACCGGATCTTCGACCGCTATCTCGGCGCCGACTGGCCGGCGCGCCAGAGCGACTGCGCCACCTGGCGCCCGATCGCGGCCGTGCCCGACTGCGAGCTGTGGGAGACGCACGAGGTGCTGCGCCGCTACCTGGTGGACTTCGTCCGGCGGCGGGCCGGCCGGCCGGGCCTGCTCGACGAGCGCGCGCTCACGCTCGGGTTCGCCCGGCGCTTCGCCACCTACAAGCGCGGCACGATCCTGCTGACCGATCTCGACCGGCTGGCGCGGATCCTCGGCGACCCCGCGCGGCCGGTGCAGATCGTCTTCGCCGGCAAGGCGCACCCGCGCGACGACGCCGGGAAGAAGTTGATCCAGGACCTGATCGCCGTCACGCGCGATCCCCGCTTCGGCGGCCGCCTCGTCTTCGTCGAGGACTACGACATCAACGTGGCGCGCCACATGGTGCAGGGGGTGGACGTGTGGATCAACACCCCGATGCGCCCGATGGAGGCCTGCGGCACCAGCGGCCAGAAGGTCGTGCTCAACGGCGGCGTCAACCTCTCGGTGCTCGACGGCTGGTGGGCCGAGGGCTACGACGGCAAGAACGGCTTCGCCATCGGCGACGGGCTGGTGCACGCCGATCCCGCGGTGCAGTGGGCGCGCGACGCCGACTCGCTCTACCGGCAACTCGAGGAGCAGGTCGTGCCGCTCTTCTACGACCGCGAGGGCGCCGCGCCGCCGCGGGGCTGGGTCGAGCGGATGAAGCGCTCGATCACGACGCTCGCCTGGCGCTACAACGCCGACCGCATGGTCGCCGACTACGTGCGGCACGGGTACCTGGCCGCCGGGGGCCGGCTCTCCGCCGACTGGTGACGGGACGGGCCGGCCGGCCGCTTGACGGGCGCGCGCGGCCACGCCTATTATATCCGCATATCCGAATGTTGAGGACCACGAGATGACCGCGCCCACCGCCCTCTTCCGCGCCCTGGCCGACCGGACCCGCCTCCGGATCGTGAACCTGCTCGCCCGCGGATCGCTGTGCGTCTGCGACCTCCAGCAGATCCTCGGGCAGCCGCAGTCGAGCGTGTCGCGCCACCTGGCCCTGCTCAAGTCGGCGGGGCTCGTCGCCGATCGCCGCGACGGCCTGTGGGTCTTCTACGCGCTGACCGCGTGGGACACGCCGCTCGCCCGCGGCGTGCTCGCCGCCCTGCGCGACCACCTGGCCGGCGAGGCCGACTACCGCCGGGATGCCGACGCGCTCTCGCGCCTGCGGCTCCGCGGCGCGTGCCACCTGGAGCGGCGCCGCCGCCCCGCGTCCCGCCCGGCGCCCCGGCGCGCGCCCGCCCGCCTGGAGGCGTGAATGGGCCCGATCCGCGTGCTCTTCGCCTGCGTCCACAACGCCGGCCGGTCGCAGATGGCCGCGGCGATCTTCAACTCGCTCGCCGACCCCGCCAGGGCCGCGGCGCTGTCGGCCGGCACCAGGCCTGGCGCGCGCGTGCACCCGGAGGTGCTCGAGGTGATGCGCGAGGTCGGCCTGGACCTGTCGGGCGCGACGCCGCGCCTCCTCACGGCCGACCTCGCCCGCGGCGTGGCCCTGCTCGTCACCATGGGCTGCGGCGAGGACTGCCCCTACGTGCCCGGCGCCGAGCGGGACGACTGGCTCCTGCCCGACCCGAAGGGCCGCCCGCTCGACGAGGTCCGGACGATTCGCGACCAGGTCGGCGCCCGCGTCTCCGCCCTCGTTCGCTCCCGCGGCTGGGAACGCAGGCGGAACCCGGTACACCTCAACTGAGGAGCACGCGCATGTCGGAACACGTCGGTTCGAAGCTGTCGTTCCTCGACCGCTACCTGACGCTCTGGATCTTCCTGGCCATGATCGCGGGCGTGGGCTCCGGCTACTACCTGCCGATCCTGGTGCGGCTCATCACCAGGTTCCAGGTCGGCACCACCTCGGTTCCGATCGCCGTCGGCCTCATCGTGATGATGTACCCGCCGCTCGCGAAGGTCCGGTACGAGGAGCTCGGCGAGGTGTTCCGCAACACGCGGATCCTCGTCCTGTCGCTGGTGCAGAACTGGGTCGTCGGCCCGATCCTGATGTTCGGCCTGGCCGTGATCTTCCTGCATGTCGTGCCCGAGGCGCTCGGCGCCTCACCCGCGGCGATGCTCACCAACGACCAGTACATGGTCGGCCTCATCATGATCGGCCTCGCGCGCTGCATCGCGATGGTCATCGTCTGGAACGAGCTGGCCAAGGGGGACACCGAGTACGCCGCCGGCCTGGTGGCCTTCAACTCGGTGTTCCAGGTGCTCTTCTACTCGGTCTACGCGTGGGTGTTCATCACCGTGCTGCCGAAGTGGCTCGGCCTCGAGGGCGCTACGGTGGACGTCTCGATCGGCGAGATCGCCAAGAGCGTGTTCATCTACCTCGGCATTCCGTTCCTGGCCGGCATGGCGACCCGCTTCACGCTGGTCCGCGCCCGCGGCCGGCAGTGGTACGAGACGCGGTTCGTCCCCGCGATCAGCCCGCTCACGCTCGTCGCGCTGCTGTTCACCATCGTCGTCATGTTCTCGCTCAAGGGCGAGTACATCGTCTCGCTGCCGATGGACGTCGTGCGGATCGCCATCCCGCTGCTCATCTACTTCGTGGTGATGTTCCTCGTGTCGTTCTACATGGGCCACAAGCTGGGGGCGGATTACTCGAAGACCGCCACCTTGTCGTTCACCGCCGCCAGCAACAACTTCGAGCTGGCGATCGCGGTGGCCGTGGCCGTGTTCGGCATTCATTCCGGCGCGGCGTTCGCCGCCGTCATCGGGCCGCTCGTCGAGGTGCCCGTCCTGATCGGCCTGGTCAACGTTTCGCTGGCGTTCCAGAAGCGGTATTTCCGGACCCCGCCCGCGGCGGTCGTCGGTTCGTAGGGAGCCTGTCATGTCGAACCCCGCTCGCTTCGCGGTCGTAGCCGGCCTGGTCGTCGGCGTGGCGCTGGCCGCCGCGCTGCGGCGCGTCTGCGGCGCGCTGGTCCTGGCCGGGCGGCTGTACCTGGTCTACACGGCGCCATAGGCGCCCGCGCGGTCCCCCCGGCCGCGCCCGCGCCGGTGACCGAACCCGAGAGACGAGATGCCCGAGTACGACGACCAGCGGGAACCACCTGACGCGCCGACGCCTCCCGCCGGGGCGAGCGACGACGTGTCGGTGGACCGCTCCGGCCGGTTGACGCTGTCGCCGGACAGGCTGGCGCGCGCCGGCCTTTCGCCGGGACAGGACGTGGTCGTCGAGGCCGACGCGGAGGGCATCCGGATCCGCGCGGACGCGCTGCGGAAGGTCTACGTCGAGAGCACCAGCCGCTGCAACCTCGACTGCCCGATGTGCGTTCGGCACGGGTGGCAGGAATCGCTGGGCGACATGCCGGTCGGCCGTTTCGAGCGCCTGGTCGCGGGGCTGCCGGCATCGGGCGCCGCGCCGGTCACGCTCGCGTTCGGCGGATTCGGCGAGCCGCTGGTGCACCCGGAGTGGCGGCGGCTGCTGGCCCTCTCGCGAGAGGCCGGCGCGCGCGTGGAAGTGACCACCAACGGCCTGCTGCTCGGCCCGGAAGCGGCGGCGGCCCTGGTGGATCACGGCGTCAGCCAGGTGACCGTCTCGGTGGACGGCGGCGACGCGGACGCCTACGCCCGGATGCGCGGCGCCGCGCCGGACTCGGCCCGGGCGGCCGTGCTCCGCCTGATCGACGCGCGGCGGCACGCCCGACAGCCGATGGCGATCGGCGTCGCGGCCGTCGCGACGCGCACGTCGGCCGGCAGCCTGCCGGCCCTGATCGACTGGGGCTTCCAACTGAAGCTGGACTTCATCTCGATCGGCGGCCTCGTGCCCCACACCGAGGAGATGGCGCGCGAGGCCCTGTGGGAACGGGCGGGGTGGGCCTCGGTCTTCCACCCGCCCGCGTGGCGGCCGCAGGTGCAGGTGGGGCGGTTCGACGCCGAGCGTGTGACGCGCCGGCTCGCCGAGGCCCTCGTCGAGCGCGGCCTGGCATACCCGTCCCCGCACGCCGACGATGCCCGCTGGCGGAACCGGTGCCGGTTCGCACACGACGCGATGTGCGCCGTCTCGTGGGACGGCCGCGTGGCGCCGTGCCTGTCGCTGCTGCACGACCACGCCGAGTTCGTCAACGCCCAGACCCGCCGCGTTCACGCCTTCGTCGCCGGGCGGGTCGATGACCGGCCGCTCCGGGCCATCTGGCGCGACCCGGCGTTTCGCGAATTCCGCCGACGCGTCCGCGAGTTCGACTTCCCGCCCTGCTTCTTCTGCGGCGGCTGCGCGCTGACCGAGACCAACGACGAGGATTGTTACGGCAACGCGGCGCCCGTCTGCGGCGAGTGCCTGTGGGCGCAGGGGATCGTGCTGTGCCCGTAGGCGGGCTTCAGCCTGGCCTCGGGCAACCCTGAAGGGTCGCCCTTCTATGTGGCGTGTCCTGTCAAGCTCCTGGTTTCTCCGTCGTGATCCGTCTCCGTCATCGGGCTCGAGTTGGCGGTCAGCGTTGAAGTCGTGAGGGTCTCTCACGACGACCTTCTCTCCGT
>JAJXZZ010000133.1 GCA_021779795.1 Acidobacteriota bacterium
GAGAAGCCCATGCCGGTCGGGTATCGCGTGCAGTTCTCCGACGTCACGATCGAAGTCACCTCACTGACGCCGGATGGGAGGCCCGCGGCGATCGCGTGCCGCTTCCGCGTGCCGCTCGAGGATCGGTCGCTGCGCTGGATGTTCTGGGAGAAGGGCCGTTACAGGAACTGGACACCGCCGCCCGTGCACGGGAGCGTCGTTCTGCCGGCCGCCGTGCCTGTCATATGAGTGGCCCGACACGATGACGAGCGCGACGGAGGGTGTGCCTCGTCGAGTCCGCAGCCCGTCGAGGACCTGGATGAAGTCCTGACGAGGGTGCCGCACCGAATTGTGAGGCGGCTGCGATGCCGGGGCCGGCCCGAGGAGGATGGCGCCTCTCCGGAAGACCCACGGGCCCAAGCGAGTCCCGTTCTGGCTGGAATCAGCGCGGCATCGGTGGAGCCAGGAGGCCCACGACTCACGCCCGCCCGTCACACGCGAGCTGTGGGCGCGAGCGGGCGCGCATTGTCACCCACCGCGCGGCAGGCGTAAGATGCGGCCCGGAAGAACCCATGGCCCATCCCGACGTGCTGATTGTCGATGACGATGAACCGACTCGGGTCGGCCTGGCCGCGCTGCTGCGCGCGGCCGGGATCGAGGGCGAGACGGCGAGCGACGGCGCGGAGGCCCTCGAGAAGTTCGAGGCTCACGACTTCCGCGTGGTGCTGCTGGATAACCGGTTGCCCGGGATCGACGGCCTCGAGGTGCTGGCCCGCTGTGTCGCCAAGCCCTCGCCCCCGAAGGTCATCGTCATGACCGGCGTGGACGTCACCGGCACGGCGCTGAGCGCGCTGCGCGGGCAGGCGTACGACTTCCTCACGAAACCCATCGAACCGCAGCGCCTCGTGGAGACGGTCCGGCGGAGCCTGAGCACGCCCGGTGACGCCCCCGGGATCGAGGTGGTGTCGGCGCGACCCGAGTGGATCGAGTTGCTGGTGCCGTGCACCCGCGAAGCGGTCGATCGGATCCAGAGCTTCCTGCAGCAGATCGGGTGCGACCTGCCGGATGACCTCCGTGCGTCGGTGGGGCTCGCCTTCCGGGAGCTGCTCCTGAACGGCATCGAATGGGGCGGCCGCCTCGACCCCGCCCAGCGGGTCCGCGTCGCGTGCCTGCGCGCGCGCCGGATGCTCCTCTACCGCATCGCCGACCCCGGCCAGGGCTTCACCTTCGCGGGACTCTCGCACGCGGCGGCCGGCCACCCGTCCGATGTCCTGGCCCACGTCGCGGTGCGCGAAGCGCAGGGCCTCCGCCCGGGAGGCTTCGGGCTCGTGCTGATCCGGGCCATCGCCGACGAGCTGATCTACAACGAGCGCCAGAACGAGGTGGTCTTCGTGAAGTACCTCGACGAGCCTCCCGGGCCGGCGGCCTGAGGACGGGTCAGGGCCGGGGCGGTTCGCGGAGGATGCAGCGTCGCGGGGCCGGACCGGGGAGGCGATCCGGGAGTTCGGCGAGGCGCTCCGCCTCGACGACCGGCTGCTCGACGAGCTGTCGGCCGAACCGGCCCGCTGATCCTCGACGCGGGTGTGGGTCCGGCCTACCACGCGCCGGTGCGCAGGGCGGCGAACGCCACGATGAGGGCGACGAGGACGCCGGCACATCCCCCAATCGCCACCCTGACGAGCAGGTGCCGCATCGGTCGTCTCCTCTGGCCCCGGGATCGGGGCCCTTCCCTGCCCCGCCCTCGCTTCACGCTCCCCGCGGCGTCTCAGAGCGCGAATCGCTCGAAGTGGATCCGCCGCGCCGGGACGCCCAGGCCGCGAAGGTCCAGGCGCGCCTGGCGGACCATCGGCGGAGGCCCACACAGAAACACCACGCCCCGCGCCAGCCGGTCGCCCACGCCTTCGCGGAGGATGGACGCCGAGAGCCTTCCGCTGAGGCCCGGCCAGTCCGGGCCGGGCTGCGACAGGAGGTGGAGGACGTCCACGCGCCGCGGCAGCGCGGCCAGTTCCTCGCGAAAGATGATGTCCTCCGGGGCGCGGCATGCGTAGAGCAGGACCGCCCGGCGCGGATCGTCGGTGTCCCGCAGGTAGCGCAACATGCTCATGACGGGCGTGATGCCCACGCCGCCGGCGATGAAGACGAACTCCGGCGCCGCGTAATACGCGAGGCTGAAACGCCCGAACGGCGCCTCCAGGCGCGCCCGGGTCCCGACCGGCGTGCGGCCGATCGCGCGCGTGTAGTTCCCCGACTCCTTGATGGTCACCGTGATCGCATCGGTTCGCCGGGGCGACGAAGAAATCGTGAACGGATGCTCCTCGGCGCGGATCCCCGGGCCGATCAGCCGCAGGAACAGGAACTGCCCGGGGCGGTACTCGAACACGGGACCCGACTCCGGGGCGAGTGTGAGCGTCCAGGTGTCACGCGTCTCCTGCCGAAGATCCGACAGGACGAAGCGGCGCCGCAGGAACGGGACGACCGCGCTCCGGTACAGGAATATCCCGATGGCGACGCAGAACAGCGCCCACCAGTACGCCCGCAAGACCGGAAGTCGCAGGTCGGGACCGATCGACGACGAGTGAAGAAACCCGAGCACGATCGCGACCGCCACGATCTTGTGGAGATTCCGCGGAATCCAGTAATCGATCCGGAACCGCTTGTGGAAGAGCGCAAGCCCCACGACCAGAAGAAGGGTGAGCAGCGCGGCCTTCCCGAGGTTGACGCGCCACGACGTGTCCAGGCCGAAAATCCGCGGCGTGCCGCTGCCCAGGGCGAACAGCACGGGATGGGCCGTCAGCAGCGACGCCGCCACCAGGGCCATCTCCTTGTGGAACTGCATCACCACGTCGAGCCCGAACGGGTCGCTCAGCACGCGGATGCGCGGCGACAGGGAGGCGTGGAGCGTCGAAAAGGCGAATCCGGTCAGCCCGGCGCCCGGCCCGAGGTCGTAAAGAGAGCCGTGATGACGATCGACGACGAGCGCGTCACCCGCGGCCGCCATGCCGCAGGGCAGGGACGATCGCCTCCCGCAGTTCCGCCGCCGAGGCGAACCGGTCGCCCGGCGCGAACGCGAGGCAGCGCTGGAGCACCGCGTCCAGCGCCTCCCGGTTAGACACGTCGGGAGGCAGGCGGTAGTCGGCGCCGGCGCCCGTCCCGTCGGCGAACACCCGCGCTCGCGTGAGCATTTCCACCAGGATGACGCCCGCCGAGTACACGTCCGCGCGGGCATCGACCTCGCGCCCCCGGAACTGCTCGGGCGCCATGTAGGCCAGCGTGCCCAGCACAACGCCGGATTCGGTGACGCTGTCGGCGGCCGGCGCCGCCGACGGGCGAGGGCGGATCTTCGCCAGGCCGAAATCCAGGATCTTGACGGCCAGCCCGCCGTCCGCGCCGCGCCGGCCCACGACGTTCTCGGGCTTGAAGTCGCGGTGCACGATCCCCTGCTCGTGCGCCGCCGCGAGCCCGTCCAGCATCGGCTCGAACCACTCGGCTGCCTCGCCCGGCGAGAAGGCGACGACGCGGGTCATCTCGGCCCGCAACGTCGTGCCACGGAGCCGCTCCATCACGAGGTACGCGCCGCCTCCCTCGAACTCGCCAAAATCGTAGACGGCGACGATGTTCGGGTGGTTCAGACGGGCCACTGCCTGCGCCTCGCGGCGGAACCGGCGCAGCGCGCTCTCGTGGCCGAACGCCCCGCCGAGCATCACCTTCAGCGCGACCTCCCGGTCGAGCCGCAGATCGCGCGCCTCGTACACCGCGCCCATCCCGCCCCGGCCGATCAGCCGCTCGAGGCGGTACTTGCCGTCGATGACGCGGGCGACCGGCAGCGTGAGCGTCAGCGCGCTCCCGTCTCGCGGGCAGTCCTCCGCGTCCGAGTCGTAGCACGCGCCGCAGGCCGGGCACTCCTTGAGCAGGCTGACCAGGCCGCGATCGAGGTGGGCGAGCACGTCGTGGCGGATCCGCTGCTCGTCGAGCACCTGGCCTTTCAGCCTCAGGTTGTCGAGCATCAGCGCCGCGGCCTGGACCATCGCGTGCGCGAGCTGCGTGTCCCCCGGCGTGTAGGGCTCCTCCGACTGCTTCTCGCCGAGCATCAGCACGAGGTCGACCCGCTCGGTCCCCGAGACCGGCACGATCAGCCGCACGCCGCGACCGGCCAGCCGGCGCGCGTCCCGCCCCGTCGCGCCGCTCCCGGTCGGCAGCGGCACCTGCGCGGTCTTGCCGAGCCGTGTCAGTCGCTCGATGAGGCTCTCGCTTACCGGCAGCGGCTCGCTCCGAAGCGCCGGGTCCGACGTCTCGGCCATCGCCATCACGCCGCTCCGGCGCCACCACAAGTGCATCGACTTGGGGTGTAGCGACCGCGCCAGTTCCTGGCAGAGGAACTCCGCCATCTGCTCGGCCGAATCGAATCGGTTCAGCGCGTCCACGAAGTCGAGGACGAGCCGCTCGCCGTCGTACTCCTCGTGGAAGAACCGCCGGTCGAGCCATTTCAGGATCGGGGCGCGGTAGCGCAGGCTCAGCGCGAACGCCAGGATCCAGAAGAGCGCGCCGCGGCTGCCGAACACCAGCTCGGCGACCGTCCGGTGCCGCTCGCGAACGACGGTGACCAGCAGCACGCCGACGGGCACGGCGAGAAGCGCCTGGAGGGCGCGGCGGGCGAGCAGGTACCGGAGCCCTCGCCTGATGGCGACCTTGACGCCCCACACTCCGTGCGTGACGACGACGTAGGCGACGCTGAGCGGGATCGCGACGCTGAGGCCGGTGGCGACCATGTCGAAGAGATGCCACCAGCGCCCGGGCAGGAGCCAGGCGCCTACCGCGGGATCCGCCCGCAGCGAGCTGATCGGGCCCTGGAGGGCCGAAGGCAGGAGCCCGACGACGCCGCCGAGCGCGACCCAGTGGAACCGGCGGCGCTTGTCGGCATCGGTCAGCGCGCGATACTTGAGAGCCGCGAGGATGACGGCGCCGAACATGGACGTCATCCCGACGGCCACGGACACCCACCCGACCGCCGCTTTGATCGGACCGCCGAGCCACGGCGCCCCGGCGCGGATCCCGGCGCCGAACTGGACCCACCTCACGCCCATCGCATACGCCATGCAGATCGCCGCCCCGGCGTAGAGCAGCCGCAGCACCGTCCTCCATCCCCTGGCGCGGGGCGGCTCGCCCGGGAACAGGTAGAAGAAATGAAAGCCGAGGACGACGTGCAGGGGCTGCAGGGCGTAGAGGCCCGGCATCTCGACGACCTGGACGAAGACCAGCCCGGTGAGGACCGCCGCGCCGAACGCGAGCCTCGCCATCCACTCTTCCGGCCGCGCGAAGCCGATGAACACTCCGATCGCGCACCAGGTCAGGCTCGTCAGGAAAGTCCAGATCTCGTACGTCGGGTCCGCGCCCGGCCGCAGGATGTGCCAGGCGGCGTAGCCGAAGGCCGCGACGACGACGACGAGCGCGGACCAGACGACCACGGTGAATGGGTGGGCGCGCGTCGCCGGCGCGCTTGCGGCCGCCTCGCCCGGCAGCTCACCTTCGACGCCGTCCTCCCGCCACGCGGGTCGCTCGAGGAAGGAATCCTCGCTCGTCCTGGCCAGCAGCGACCGGACCTCTTTCAACGTCTCGGCGTCGCCGCGGCAGGCCTCTTCGACGAAGGCGTTCCGCTCGTCGGGCGGGCGGTCGAGCGCCGCGTGGTAGACGCCCTTGATCCGTTCCCATCTGTCGGGCTGCATAGGATCGAGACCCTGACGTCCGCGGTCGCGCCGGCACGCCGATGCTCAGTCAGGCGAAACGCTCGAACGCCGCTCGAATTCCCGCCGCAGCCAGGCCTTGGCCAACTTCCAGTCGCGCATGACGCTCTGGGGAGAGATCTTCAGGACCTCCGCCGCCTCGTCCACCGACAATCCGACGAAGTAGCGCATCTCGACCACCCGCGCCTGGCGCGGATCGAACCGGGTCAGATGCTCGAGCGCCTCGTGGACCGCGAGGATCTCCTCGGCGCGCGAGGAGCCCATGTCGGGAACCTCGTCGAGATCGACGGCCACCGGAGCGACGGCGCGCCCGTCGCGGCCGCCCCGCTTCTGCGCGCGCCGGGCACGGGCGGCGTCCACGAGCAGGCCGCGCATGATGCGGGCCGAGACGGCGAAGAAATGCGCCCGGTCCTGCCAGTTGACGCCGTCCATGTCCACGAGCCGCAGGTAGGCCTCGTGAACGAGCGCCGTGGCCTGAAGCGTTTCGCCCGTTCTCCCCCGGGTGTAGCGGCGCGCCAACCGCTTGAGTTCTCGGTAGACGATGGGCACGAGGTCGTCCAGCGCTCGGGGCTGCCCGGCCTTCCAGGCTCTCAGCAAGGCGGTGATCTCGTGGCTCGTCGGCGCAGGCATGGGCCGAGGACCGATTTCTCGCCCCACATTGTAGTTCCAGGCGGCCGTTTTCGGTTCACCAATTGGAAGGCCGTGGTGTCGGCCGCCGAGGCGGCCGCAGCCGGCTTCCGAATCATCGTTGCAGTTCTCCCCCGCAGATCTCGGTTATGGAGATGGAGGAGATGGCCGTGGCCCACGCGGCCGCGGCGCGGCCCGCCGCGCGGCAGACCACCAGCCGGGAAGGAGCTCGTCGTCTACCTGGAGGTGCAATCATGCGCAGTTCACGGAGCGTTGTCGTGCTTGCGGCGTTGATGCTGGTCGTCGGCGCGCTCACCCTGTGGGCCCAGAACACCGGGGTCTGGGACCTCGGCGTCTACCCTGGCGGCACGTGGTCCCAGCTTCTTGCCGTCAACGACTCCGGGGTCACCGTCGGCATCGGCGATGTCGCCGGCGATCGCCGGATGATCGGGGTGCGGCTGGTTGGCCACGACGAGGGCCAGTGGTTCGAGAGCGGCGCCAGCAGCGCCGCGGTGAGCGAACTGATGCCGGCGATCAGCAACACGGGCGTGATCGCAGGCACCATCACGGGTGGAAACGGCTATCCGGAGGCCTATGCCTGGGTGCCGGACCATGGCGGGATGCCCCTCGGCACGCTCCCTGGCGACTTCAAGAGTTACGCCTACGCGATCAGCCGCAACGGCAAGTTCATCGTCGGCCAGAGCATGCGCCAGTTGACCGAAGCGCCGTTCGTGATTGCGACGGCCGTCATCTGGGCGGCACAGGCTGATGGGCCTGGCGGCGAAACCGCCGTTACCTGGGAGATCCATGCGCTTCCGAAGGGCGGCATGGACACGCTGGGAGCGGTCTTCCCGGGAGTCCTCCTGCGACTGTGGGGCGGCTGGGGGGTCAACGACTCCGGCCAGGTCGCGGGCGATGCCTACCAATTCGATCCCTCAACGGGCGAGTGGTGGGAAATCGCCGTCGCGTGGAACCCGATGGCGCACGGCAAGGACTGGCAGGTGCAGCAGCTCCCCATGCCAGCCGGTCCGCTGGCGGGCGACTTCCCGTTCACCGAGGCGCTGGCGATCGACAATCGGGGCGACATCGTGGGAGACGTGTGGGGCGGGTACGCGGCGCCTGCGCTGTGGAGCACGGGCCAGCCCGCGGGGAAGGCGTGGACGCTGACGCTCCTCCCCTCTCTGAACGACACCCCGATGTGGGACGTCGCCACCGCCATCAATGACAGCGGCGATGTCGTCGGATATTGCTACGATGCCGAGTGGGTCGCACACGCCACCCGCTGGAACGTTCAGAGTCCGCTCTCCCCGGCGCAGACCCTGGGCTTTCCAGGCACCGGCAGCGCGGCGTTCGGCGTGAACAACCGCGGCATCGCGGTGGGGTTCTACCGCAGCGGCGGTGTCAAGACAGCGTACGCCGTGAAGTTCCGTTGAGCGGCGCCTGGCGGAAGGGCTGGCCGACAGGCCGTCCCCCGCTGCGCGCGCGGCGGGAGCGGCCTGCCGGCGCCGTCGGCCCAAAGAAAGCCGTTCGTCGAGATTCCCGGGGCGGCTGCGGGCCCGGCCTACCACGCGCCGGTGCGCAGGGCGGCGAACGCCACGATGAGGGCGACGAGGACGCCGGCACATCCCCCAATCGCCACCCTGACGAGCAGGTGC
>JAJXZZ010000134.1 GCA_021779795.1 Acidobacteriota bacterium
TCGCCGCTCACCGCCGGCCGATACGCGAGAGGCGAACTCGGCCGGCGGTGATTTTTCCTTCGAGGGCACCATGCCCGACCTCATCGACGGGACCGCATATCGGCACCTGGCGCTGGCCGTACTCCGACGCGCCGTGCTCGACCTCGCCCATCCCGACGGCTTGACCCCTCACGAACTCCGCTCGGCCCATGACGCGCTCGACGGCACCAGCGCCCCCTGCCGCGCGTGGTGCGAACTCGCCGGCATCGAACCTGAGGCGATCGGGCGCCTGGCGCGCCGGCTCGGAGAACCTGAACATGCTTCAAGACCACTACGAGACGAAGATCCTGCCGCCTGATGACGCGCGGCTCTGCGCGGACTGCGGGACGTTGTTCACCTTGCGACTCGGTGAAGCGGACTTCTACGCGGCGCACGGCTACGAACTCCCGAAGCGGTGCCCGGCGTGTCTCGCCTACCGGCGCAAGCGCGGGCCGCATCCTCGCCCGTGACGCGGCGACCACAGCGTCAGACCTTCCTCACGCGAGCCCTGGGGCGGCACAAGCTCGGCGCGGCCGCGCGTCGTCGGCGGCGAGGACGGCATCGGGGCTCAGGCTACAACCACTTGTAGCGGGCACCTGCTCAGGACTAAACACCTCAGCTAAGAGACGGCATCAAGGCAGAGGTTATGCGGGCGCATAACCTGCCATCCCGCGCGGTTGGACCACCAGGTGGACCACGGGCGGGCGGGCTGACTGTGCTTCGCATGTGGACCACCGGGTGGACCACCATAACAAAAGGCCCGGCGGTGTTCTGCCGGGCCGTTCGTCTAAGTTCCTGTTTATGTTGATGTTAGGTGGTGCGCCCGGCGTGACTCGAACACGCGACCCCCGGTTTAGGAAACCGATGCTCTATCCTGCTGAGCTACGGGCGCCCGAGCGAACATTATGACACGGCAGGCGCGGGAACCGCTCCACGAAGAGCGGCCCCACGCAGGCCTCCGTGGTCCGCTGCCAGCTTCAGCACACGCCAGCCACCGACCGTGGTCCGCTGCCGGCTTCAGCACACGCCGGCCGCCGACCGTGGTCCGCTGCCAGCTAGTACTTCAGCACGGAATACACCCGCTCCCCCTCGAGCTGCTTCCGGCCGTTCAGCGCCTCGAGCTCGATGAGGAACGCGAGCCCGCGCAGGTCGCCGCCCAGGCTCTTCACCAGCCGCGCCGCCGCCCGCGCCGTCCCGCCCGTCGCCAGCACGTCGTCCACGATCAGCACCTTCTGTCCCGGGTCCACCGCGTCGGCGTGGATCTCGATGGCGTCGCTGCCGTACTCGAGGTTGAACGACTCCTTGATCGTCTTCGCCGGCAGTTTCCCCGGCTTGCGGATCGGGCAGAAGCCCACGCCCAGCCGATCGGCCACCGCCGCGCCGAGGATGAACCCCCGGCTCTCGATGCCGACCACCAGCGCGATCCCCTGCCCCGCGTAGGGCGACGCGATCGCGTCGATGGCCGCCTTGAACCCCTCGGCGTCGCGCAGCAGCGTCGTGATGTCGTAGAACAGGATGCCGGGCTTCGGGAAGTCCGGCACCGAGCGAATTCGCGATTTGAGTGCGTCCATCGATCTCGCCTGCCTCCCGCGCTCACTGGCGCGCCGTGAAGCCGATGTGCCGCCCGGTCGGCGCCAGGGTGTCCGTGACCACCTCGTCCACGCGCGCGCGCGGCGGCCCCTGGCGGATGGCCCGCTCGAAGCGGGCCATCGCCTCGGCCTCCCCCTCGGCCGCCACCTCGACCTCGCCGGTCGGCAGGTTGCGCACGAATCCCGCGATGCCCTCGGCGGCGGCCTGATTCATGGTGAACCACCGGAACCCGACCCCCTGGACACGGCCGGACACGACGAACCGACGGGCCACCATCATGTCGTCCCCCGCCCGCGCGCGAACGGCGGATTATACCGCGGCCTCACTTCACCGGCTTCAGCCCCGCGCGCACGACCAGCGCGTTGAACGTCGGCACGTCGGTCTTCTCCGCCGCCGCCAGCTTCGAGAGCTGCGCGTCGAGGCGCGCCGACAGGTCGCGGAACACCTCGTAGCTCTGCGTCGTCGGCCGCCCGTCCGCGCTCTCGATCACGCCCAGCAGCGCCGCCAGCTTGTTGTTCAGCATGATCGGGTAGTTGAGCGGATCCTGGCTGCTCTGGTTGCGGTACTGGTAGATCTCCCCTTCGATGGCCGTCAGCTTGGCCGCCAGCGCCTCGGAGGCCGACGTGATCGCCGCCTGCTTCGCCGCCGCCGCCCGCTCGGCCGCCTGCTCCTTGATGGCCCGGATCCGGTTCACGGCCTCGTCGGCCGCCGTCACCTTCTTGGTCACCTGCATCGCCAGGTCGAACTGCGCGCGGAAGTCGGCCTCGGTCACCGACGTCAGCAACGAGTCCTTCCGGATGGCGAACGCCGCCGTCTGCACGGCCGGCGCGGCCCCCTTGGCGCCCGCCTCCTCGACGGTCAGGCGCACCTGGTAGCCGCCGGGGATCGCCTTCGGGCCGTTGGTGCCGGCCGCCCACAGGATCATCTTCGGGATCTCGATCGGCCCCGGGTACCGCATGTCCCAGGTGAACCGGTTCATGCCGGCCTTGACGGCGACCTTCGCCGGCCGGGGCCGGAAGTACTCCTCGTCGGGCGGCGCCTCGGCCGCCGCCTCGTCCTTCTTCGCCGCGGCCTCGGGTGTGCCCGTGAAGCTGCGGATCGGTTTTCCCTGGGCGTCGAGGATGTCGATCGTCACCTTCGACGCCGGCTTGGCGAGGTAGTAGTCGATGTTGACGCCGCGGTCCAGCGAACGGACGGCGGCCGCGGGGACGAACAGGTGGACCGGCTGCTGCGCCACCTGCGGCGTCAGCTGCCTGAGCACCGCCACGTCGTCGAGGACGTAGAACGATCGGCCGTGCGTCGCGATGACGACGTCGTTGCCGGCCACGGCGATGTCGTGAACCGGCGTCACCGGCAGGTTCAGCCGCAGCGACTGCCAGTGGTCGCCGTTGTCGAACGACACCCAGATGCCGTACTCGGTGCCGGCGTACAGCAGGCCCGGCCGCTTCGGATCCTCGCGGATCGAGCGGGCGAACTCGGCCGGCGGGATGCCGTTGACGATCTTCGTCCAGGTCCTGCCGAAGTCTTCGGTGCGGTAGAAGTACGGCGCGCGGTCCTCGGACTGGTAGCGGTTCGCCGCGACGTACGCCGTGCCGGCGGCGTACGGCGACGCGTCGATCAGGCTGATGCGCGCGAACGGCGGCAGGTCGGGCGGCGTCACGCGGGTCCACGTCTTTCCGCCGTCGCGCGTCAGCGACACGATGCCGTCGTCGCTGCCGGTCCAGATGACCAGGCCGTCCTTGGGCGACGGCGCGATCGTGAAGATGGTGGCGTAGGTTTCGACGCCCGTCTGGTCGAGCGTGATCGGCCCGCCCGAGGGCCCCATCGTGGACGGGTCGTGGCGCGTCAGGTCGGGGCTGATCCGCTCCCAGCTCTGCCCGCCCGTGGTCGTCTTCCAGAGGTGCTGTGAGCCGACGTAGAGCACGTGCGGGTCGGTCGGCGCGAACACGATCGGGAACGTCCACTGGAAGCGTTCCTTCATGTCGTTGGACGAGTGGCCCATCGGGTTGTCGGGCCACACGTTCACCTCGCGCATCTGCCCGCTCCGCCGGTCGTAGCGGGTCAGCAGGCCGCCGTAGCTGCCGGCGTAATAGACGTCGGGGTCGCGCGGGTCGGGCGCGATGTAGCCGCTCTCGCCGCCGCCGACCTCGTAGAACTCGTCGCCGCGGCCGTTGCCCGGCAGGCAGACGGTCGTGTTGTCCTGCTGCGAGCCGCACACGCGGTACGGGACGTGCGCCGTGATCGCGACGTGGTAGAGCTGCGCCGTCGGGTAAGCCTGGTTCGTCCAGCTCGTGCCGCCGTCCACCGTCACGTTGGCCCCGCCGTCGTTCCCGTTGATCATCCGGTCGGGGTCGTTGGGCGCGATCCACAGGTCGTGGTTGTCGCCGTGCGGCACGCGGATCGGCTTCCACGTCTTTCCCGCGTCGGTCGAGCGATAGAGGCCGGTGTTGAGCACGTAGACCCGGTCGCGGTCCTTCGGATCGGCGTAAATCCGCGTGTAGTAGAACGCCCGCTGGCGGAACCGCCGGTCGGCGCTCACCTTCGTCCAGGTGGCGCCCCCGTCGTCGGACCGGAAGATGCCGCCGTCCTTGTTCTCGACGATCGCGTAGACGCGGTTCGAGTCGGCGCCCGACACGCTCACGCCGATCTTGCCGAGGACCCCGGCCGGGAGGCCGGGGTTGCGCGAGATCTCGGTCCAGGTGTCGCCGCCGTCGGTGGACTTGAACAGCCCGCTGCCCGGGCCGCCGCTCGAGAGGGAGTACGACGTCCGGTACGCCTCCCACAGCGAGGCGAAGAGCACCTGCGGGTTCTTCGGGTCGAAGCACAGGTCCACGGCGCCGGCCTTGTCGTTGCGGAACAGCACCTTCTTCCACGTGGCCCCGCCGTCGGTCGTCCGGAAGACGCCGCGCTCGGGGTTCGGCCCGTAGGTGTGCCCGAATGCCGCCACGAAGACGATGTCGGGGTTGGCCGGGTTGATGCGGATGCGCCCGATGTTCTGCGTGTCGTCGAGGCCGACGTGCGTCCAGGTCTTGCCGGCGTCCGTGGACTTGTAGACGCCGTCGCCCTGGATCACGTTGCCGCGCAGCTCGACCTCGCCCATGCCGGCGTACACGATGTCGGGGTTCGACTCGGAGACGGCGATGGCGCCGACCGACGGCGTCTTGAGGAAGTCGTCGCTCACCGGGCGCCAGGTCGTGCCGCCGTCGATCGTCTTCCAGACGCCTCCGCCGGTGGCGCCGAAGTAATACTCGTACGGCCGCGACGCCGAGCCGGCGACCGCGATCGAGCGCCCGCCCCGGTTGGGGCCGATGTTCCGCCACTTGAGCGCGCCGAAGAACGCCTTGTCGTAGCGCGGCGCGTCGGCGCGTCGCGCCTGCACGCCGGAGGAGGCACCGAACGCCAGCAGGCCGGCCACGGCCAGCACGCCGACGCCAAGAGACGACAGCCACGCAACCCTTCGACGCATGCGAACTCCTTTGGGAGGGGGACACCCTGCCCGCGTCACCTCACGCGGGCCGGCCGAACTGCCGCTCGATCACCGAGCGGACCTCGCTCAACGACGCGTAGGCGCACGCCGCCCCGCGCTCGTCGTGATACCCGGAGACCAGCCTCGACACGGCATGCCGCGCCGCCGCGTCGTACAGCACCAGCACCCGCTGACCGGTCGCCGCGGCGCGCCCCGTGACGTAGCCCACTTCGAACCCGACGCCGTAGGTCGAGCCCGAGGCCTCGGCCACGACCGCGTCGCACGCGTCGAGCCAGCGCCGGTCGCGCTCGTAGACTTCCCGCTCGGTGAGCGCCGACTCGGCCTGCTCGACCCCGTCCTCGAGCAGGTGCGAGGTCATCACCTCGTGCCCGAGGGCGCGCAGCGCTTCGGCCGCCACGCGGGCGGCGGCCACGCCCGACCTGTTCCCTCTCACGGTGCAGGCGACGTAGACGCGCATGGTCAGCGCGGCTCCAGCTGAGGCGGGAGGTTCATCGGGGGATTGTACACGCAGGGTGGCCGCGGCGGGCGAATCCACGCGGTTGTCGCGACGCGGCCGGGGTGGGCCGGGGCGGCCGAGGGAGTACAGCAAAAAGGCCCTCTTGCGAGAGCCTCAGGAAGTGCCGTCTTGCCGCAGTGAAAGTTGGTCGGGGCGAGTGGATTCGAACCACCGACCCCTCGGTCCCGAACCGAGTGCTCTACCAGGCTGAGCCACGCCCCGACCCAAGAAACCTGATTCTACCTCAGCTCACCGCTCGAGGCCAAGCGCTTTTACGAACGCGCCGGCCTCGACGGCCGTCATGTCCGCCTGCAGCGGCGTCAGCGAGACGTAGCCCGCGCGGATGGCCTCGTAGTCCGACTCGCCGTCCGACAGCCACTGGTCCTCGCCCTCGCCGATCCAGAAGTAGGTCCGGCCGCGCGGGTCGCGCCGCTCCGACACCGTCGTCGCGTGCGTCCGCTTGCCCTGCACCGTCAGGCGGATCCCCCTCGACGCGCCTCGCGGCACGTTGACGTTCAGGAAGGTCCGCGCCGGCAGCCCCTTCTGCAGCACGCGCGCGGCCACCTCAGCCGCGATTCGCCCGGCGTCCGCGAAATCCCACTCGCCCGTTCCCTGCTGCAGCGACACGGCGATCGACGGCACGCCGAGCAGCGACCCTTCGAGCGCCCCCGACACCGTGCCCGAGTACGTCACGTCGTCGCCGATGTTGAGCCCCTTGTTGATCCCCGACACCACCAGGTCCGGCAGGCCGCGCAGCACCGCGGCGACGGCGATGTTGACGCAGTCGGTCGGCGTGCCGTCGAGCGCGTAGGTCGAGTCCTTCAGGTGCTCGAGGCGCAGCGGATGGTGCAGCGTGAGCGCGTGGCCGACGGCGCTGGCCTCGCGGCCGGGCGCGACCACCACGATCTCGCCGAGCGGCGCGAGCGCGTCGGCCAGCGCCTGGATCCCCTTGGAGCGAACGCCGTCGTCGTTGGTGACGAGTATGCGGGGCATCGGAATGGACAATTATACCGTGCCGCGTCAGGCTGACGCCCGGCCGCTGGCGGCGGGCGGCGGCGTCACGCGCACCCAGCCGAGCAGCAACGTGGCGGCGAGCGCGAGGCCGGCGCCCAGGCTGAAGGCGGCCTCGGGGCTGACGAACTTCCAGACCAGGCCGAAGACGACGCTGGCCAGCAGCGAGCCCACGCCAAGCGACGCGTTGTAGAGGCCGAATGCCGTGCCCCGCAGCGTCGTCGGGGCCAGGTCGGCCACCAGCGCCCGCTCGGTCCCTTCCGAGAGGCCGTAGTAGACGCCGTAGACGAGGAACCACGCGACGAGCGCCGACTCCGATGTACTGACGGCGAAGCCGGCGTAAACGATCGCGTACACGAGCCAGCCGGCGCCGATCAGCCTCCGGCGGCCCCACCGGTCCGACTTGATGCCGCCCCACGTGGACATCACCGCCTTGACGACGTGCAGCAGCGCCCAGAGCAGGGGGATGGCGGCCGTCGCCACCCCCGCGTCGCTCAGGCGCAGCAGCAGGAAGGCGTCCGCGGAATTGCCCAGCGTGAACACCAGAATGACGCCGAGCACCGTGTAGAGCTGGCGCGGCAGCGTCCGCCACGCATGGCTGTCGTCCGGGTTTCCGCCGCCCCCCCGGCCGACGCCCGCGTCCACGCGCGTGGGCTCCTCGACCAGGAACAGCGACGCGACGGCGATCGCTCCCGGGATGATGGTCAGCGCGAACAGCCACCGGTAGCGGCCGGGCCAGGCGAGCAGGAAGGCCGAGGCCAGCAGCGGCCCGACGATGGCCCCGACGTGGTCCATCGAGCGATGGAAGCCGAACACGCGGCCGCGCGTCTCCGGCGTGGCGCAGGCGGCGAGCATCGCGTCACGCGGCGCGCCCCGCACGCCCTTCCCCACCCGGTCGAACAGCCGGACGGCCAGGAGCTGTTCCCACGAGGCCACCAGCGCGATGAGCGGCCGCACGGCCGACGACAGCGCGTAGCCGCCGATGACGATCGGCCGGCGCATCCGCCACCTGTCGGACAGACGGCCCGACACGATCTTCAGCAGGCTGTTGGCCGCCTCGGCCACGCCTTCGATCAGCCCGAGCGACGCGGCGCCGGCGCCGAGCACGCGCGTGAGGTAGATCGGCAACAGCGGGTAGATCGCCTCGCTGGCCGTGTCGGTGAAGAGGCTCGTGAGGCCCAGCAGCCAGACCGGCCGGGGGAGGCCGAACCGCGGGGCGGGCTGCTGGCGCGGATCGGCGGAAGGCGGCTGGACGCGAGCAGGCGGCATCGGCGATCCGTCTCAATGCGGCATGCGGTGCGCGTGCGAGGCGGGCCGGCCCGGGGACCTCCGCAGGCGGCGGCCGCGCGGCGCGGCCGCGTCCTCGCCCTGGGGCCGCGGACGACGGC
>JAJXZZ010000135.1 GCA_021779795.1 Acidobacteriota bacterium
GTGACGCCGGGCGCCGGCCCGGCGCCGCGCCCCGGGCGCCTGATCGCCAGCTGACACGAGGAGTGCGATGCAGCCGATCGTCTGGTACATCTCCGGCCACGGGTTCGGTCACGCGTCCCGCGACATCGAGATCATCAACACCCTGCGCGCGCGCCGCCCGGACCTTCCCGTCGTCGTCCGCACGGGCGCCAGCCGCTGGATTTTCGACCTGACGCTGCGCGCGCCGGTGGACTTCCAGCCGGTCGAGTGCGACACGGGCGTGGTGCAGGTCGACAGCCTGCGCCTCGACGAGGCCGCGACGGTGCGCCGCGCCGCCGCGTTCTACGCCGGCTTCGACGCGCGGGTGGCGGCCGAGCGCGACGTGCTCCGCGCCATCCGCCCGGCCCTCGTCATCGGCGACGTCCCGCCGCTCGCCTTCGCCGCGGCGCACGCGGCCGGCATCCCGTCGATTGCGCTGGCCAACTTCACCTGGGACTGGATCTACGAGGCGTACGAACCCGAGCGGTACGGCGCCGCCGGCCTGGTCGAGCGAATCCGGGAGGCGTGCGCCACGCCCGAACTCTTCCTGCGGCTGCCGATGTGGGGGGGCTTCGAGATGGCGCCGCCCGAGGCGACGCGCGACCTGCCGCTCGTCGCGCGCCGCTCGTCGCGCGACCCCGCCGAGACGCGCCGCGCGCTCGGCCTGCCGGCCGACCGCACGCTCGTGCTCCTGTCGTTCGGCGGCCACGGCCTCAAGGGGCTGGCGCCGGCGACGTTCGACGCGTTCGGCGACGAGTTCGTGGCCGTCCTCACCGGCCACCTGGAGATGTCCGACGCCGCCCGCGCGGCCGGCCGGGGCGTCGTCGAGTTCGACGAGCAGGCGCTCTACGACGCCGGGTGGCGCTACGAGGACCTGGTCGCGGCCGTGGACATCGTGGCCACCAAGCCCGGCTACGGGATCATCGCCGAGTGCGCCGCCCACCAGACGTCGCTGCTGTACACCTCGCGCGGGCACTTCATCGAGTACGAAGTGCTCGTCCAGGAGATGCCGGCGTACGTCCGCTCCCAGTACATCCCGCAGGAGGCGCTGTTGGCGGGAGACTGGCGGCCTTACCTCGAGGAACTGCTGCGGCAGGACCGGCCCGAGCCGGCCGACGTCAGCGGCGCGTCGGCCGCCGCCGACCTGATCCTGGAGAGGATTGCGGGACGATAGCAGGGGGAGAGACGTGCGAAGTGCGAAGTGTGAAGTGTGAAGTATGAAGTACGAAGTACGAAGTACGAAGTACGGAGTGCGGAGTGCGGAGTGCGGAGTGCGGAGTGCGAAGTAAGCAGTACGAAGTGAGCAGTGCCCGGTGTCGATGAGACCGGCGCGAGACTTACGCTCGTTCGAGAGTCGAACCCTCGACTTCTAACTTCTAACTTCGTACTTCCAACTTCGTACTTCCTTCTAACTTCGTACTTCCAACTTCGTACTTCGTGCTTCCTTCTTGCTTTCGGCTGGCCAGTTCCCGCCCCTCACTTCCGGCACGTCACCAGCGACCAGATCCGCGGGACGTTGACCTTCTCGATCGACACCGGCTCGATCCCGGCCTGGGCGAGGAAGGCCGGCAGGTCGAGATCGGCCTTGAAGCCGATGTGCACGGTCAGCGGCGAAATCAGCCGCTCGATCCGCGACAGCAGGAAGTTCGGGCTGCGGAAGTGGTTGAGGAAGATGATCCGGCCGCCCGGGCGGCAGACGCGCCGCATCTCCGCGGCCACGCGCACCGGGTCGGGCACGACGCTGATCAGGTACGGCGCGTAGACGATGTCGAACGTGTCGTCGGCGAAGGCGAGGGCGGCGGCGTCCATCTCGAGCAGCCGCACGTTGGTCATCCCCTTGCGCGCGATCCGCTCCCGGGCCCTCTCGAGCATCGACGCCGAGAAGTCGATGCCGGTGACGCTGCACTCGCGGGGATACAGGGTGGCGTTGATGCCGGTGCCGACGCCCACCTCGAGGATCCGGTCGGTCGGCTCGAGGCCCATCCGCTGGATGGCCTGCAGGCGACCGGGGTGCAGCGTCGGTCCGAAGGTCCAGTCGTACACCGACGCCAGCTTGCCGTACACGCCCTCGACGAAGTCGTTCTCGACCGCGGTCACCGACAAGGCCCGGGTCGCGACGTCGGACGACGAGATGAACTCCTCGGCGTGCCCCCGCTGACCCCGCTCAAATAGCGCCATTGACTTCTCCGCGGCCACCCGGCCGCAACCGCCACGCGCGCTGAAGTGTAGACAGACTGGTTAGTTTACCTTTCCGGGCGGCCCGCAAACAAGCGCGGCCGTCAGCGCAGGCCGTCGAGCACGTCGATGGCGGCCGCGACGCGCCCGGTCGCGTTCGACACCTGCACCCCCTGCACGCTCCCCTTGACCGCCGCCCCGACCTCGCGCGCGATCGCCACGCCCTCGGCGGCCGCGGCCTCGGCCGACCCGGCGCCGCGCATCCGGCGCAGGTATTCCTCGGGTACGCGCACGCCCGGCACCTCGTTGGCCAGGAACTCGGCGTTCAGCTGGCTGTCGAACGGCCAGAGACCGGCGACGATGGGCACCTTCAGCCCCTCGACACGCTTCAGGAACGCCTCGAAGGCCCCGAGGTCGAAGATCGGGGAGGTCACCGCGAACTCGGCCCCGGCCTCCACCTTGAACTCGAACCGCCGGACCTCGTACTCCAGGCTGAGCGCGGTCGGGTTGACGGCCACGCCGATGTGGTACGACGTCTGCGGCGAGAGCGCCTCGCCCCCGATGTCCACCCCGTGGTTGAGGCGGTCGACCACGTTGGTCAGGCCGATCGAATCGACGTCGTAGACGCCGGTGGCGAACGCGTAGTCCCCGCGCCGGGGCGGGTCGCCGGTCACCAGCAGCAGGTTCCGGATCCCCATCGCGTGGGCGCCCAGCAGGTCCGACTCCATGCCGAGGAGGTTCCGGTCGCGGCAGGCGTAGTGCAGCACCGTCTCGATCCCCGCCTGCTGCTCGATCAGCACGGCCGCCGACAGCGCGCTCATCCGCGCCTCGGCCAGCGGCCCGTCCGGCACGTTGACGGCGTCGACGCCGCGGATCTTGAGGGCCCTCGCCTCCTCGATCGTCGGGCCGGACTCGTGCCCCTTCGGCGGATTCAGCTCGACCAGGCAGACGAACGTGCCCCGCGCCAGGGCGTGCGCCAGCCGCGACTTCCGCTCCCGCGGAACGGGCTCCACCGCCGGCTCGCCCGCCGCGACCGGGCTGACGCGCGCGGCGCCGGCCCGCGGCGTGTCGGACGCCGACCCGACGGCGAGCTTGATCTGGCGGATGTGCTCGGGCGTCGTCCCGCAGCAGCCGCCGACGAGCCTGACGCCCTTGGCGCCGAACCGGCGCGCGTAGGACGCCATGTACTCGGGCGACGACAGGTAGATCGTGCGCCCCTCGATGTGCCGCGGCTTGCCGGCGTTGGGCTGCGCGGAGAGCGGGGCCCCGGTGACGGCCGCCAGCCGCTCGACCGACTCGAGCATGGCTGCCGGCCCGACGCTGCAGTTGACGCCCACCACGTGCGCGCCGAGGCGGACCAGCTCGGGCCCGAACTTCTCGGGCGGCGTCCCGTCGAGCGTCGCGCCGTGCTCCTCGATGGTCATCTGCGCGACGATGGGCAGGCCGCACAGCTTCCGGACCGCCGCGATGGCCGCGCCGATCTCCTTGAGGTCGCGGAACGTCTCGAGGACGAACAGGTCCACCCCGCCCTCGAGCAGCGCCGCCGCCTGCTCGGCGAAGAACGCCTCGGCCTCGTCCACGCCGGTCTTGCCCCACGGCTCGATCCGGACGCCGAGCGGGCCGATGGCGCCCGCCACGTAGGCCTGCTCGCGGGCCGCGTGCCGCGCCACGCGCACGCCGGCGATGTTGATCGCGCGCACCCGCTCGGCCAGGCCGAACGACCCCAGCTTGACGCGGTTGGCGCCGAAGGTGTTGGCCTCGAGCACGTCGGCGCCGGCCCGGACGTACGCCAGGTGCACCTCGGCCACGAGGTCGGGTTCTGACGTGTTCAGCGACTCGAAGCAGCGGTTCACGAACACGCCCTTCGAGTACAGCATCGTCCCCATGGCGCCGTCGCACACGAGGACGCGGCGATCGATCTCGTCGAGGAAGGGGCGGAGCATATCGGCGCCGGCCGCCGTCAGCTGGCCGACACGAGCAGGTCAGCCTTGTCCCAGATGAAGTCGCTCTTGCTGTAGACGGCGAGTTCGAAGTCCTTGCCCATGAAGATGGCGGACACCGGGCAGGCTTCCTCGCAGTAGCCGCAGAAGATGCAGCGCGTCTTGTGGATCTGGTAGACCGCGGCGTAGCGCGGGCCGGCCTTCACGGTCCCGTCGTTCTCGGCCGCTTCGAGGTAGATGGCGTCGGCCGGGCAGGCCACCGCGCACAGGCCGCACGCCACGCACTTCTCGAGGCCGTTCTCGTCCCGCATGAGGACCTGCTTGCTGCGGAACTTCGGGAACGCCGGCACCTTCTGGTCGGGGTAGTTCACGGTGACCGGCTTGGTGAAAATATATCGAAGCGTGGTCGCGAACCCGACCATGAGCGCCTTGATCATCCGCGTCGTCCTCCGCGGCCATCATAGCACTATCCAGCCGGACGTTTGACAGCGGTCCGAGCCGTGACGCAAGCTATCGACCAGGTGTCACAGCAGCCCATCGGCCTCACCGACCACCAGGTCCTCATGATCACGCTGGTCGTCAAGCTGGCCGTCATCGCCCTGATCGCCATCGTCCTCGTCCGGTACCACCGGTTTCGCGCCATCCTCCTCACCGAGCGGCGCGCCTGGCCCGACCGCCTCGTCTTCGCGCTGGCGCTCGGGATCCCGACCGGCGCCGGCGTGGTGGCGCGCCTGCTGCTCGGGTACAAGGCCGCCGACCTGACGCTCGAGGCCACCTTCCTCGCCGGGCTGATCGCCGGCCCGTACGCCGGCGCCCTCGTCGGGACGATGTGCGGCCTGCCGCCGCTCTTCGCCGGCGAGTACGGCGCGCTGCCGTTTGCCGTCGGCTGCGGCTTCGCGGGAGGCGGGCTGCGCGAGCTGTGCCCGAAGCCCGACATCTGGCACTTCTCCCCCTTCGTGTTCCTCTCGCTGCACCGGCGCGTCTGGCGGTCCCTCCGGACGCTCCAGGTGGACTGGCAGCTGGTCCTGGTGATGGCGCCGATCCTGATGGAGGGGATCCAGCTCGCCATCGGCCGCCGCTTCGGGGCGAACCGGCTGTTCTACCTGCACGCGAGCGGAACCTGGATGACGCTGCTGCTGTTCGTCGCCACCGTGCTCGCCATCGCCATCCCGATCAAGATCTGGAACAGCGCCCGGATCGAGCACCAGCTGGCCGAGCAGGAGAAGCTGCTGATGGCGGCCCGGATCGAGGCGCTGTCGAGCCAGATCAACCCGCACTTCCTGTTCAACACGCTGAACTCGATCTCCTCGCTCATCCGCACCAAGCCCGAGACCGCGCGGATGCTGATCGGCAAGCTGTCGAACCTGCTCCGGCAGCGCCTCAGGAGCCGCGACCACTTCGTGACGCTCGGCGAGGAGCTGGCCTCGATCGACCAGTACCTGGACATCGAGGTCATCCGCTTCGGGCCGCAGCTGCGCGTCGAGAAGGCCATCGCCCCCGACACGCTCGAGATCCG
The DNA here is from genome assembly GCA_021779795.1 of Acidobacteriota bacterium. Classification (GTDB taxonomy): domain Bacteria; phylum Acidobacteriota; class Vicinamibacteria; order Vicinamibacterales; family Fen-181; genus FEN-299. The sequence continues at coordinate 5,650 of JAJXZZ010000135.1, forward strand.
CGTGCCGTCGATGATCCTCCAGCCGCTCATCGAGAACTCGATCAAGCACGGCCTGACGGCCAAGCTGGGCGGCGGGACGATCACGATCCGGGCCTTCCGGCACCACGGCCACCTCGTCATCGAGGTGGCCGACGACGGGTTCGGCATGACCGGGGCCCAGCTGCAGAACGCGCTGACCGCGGGCATCGGCCTCAGCAACGTGAACGAGCGGCTGAGCGTGACCTACGGCGCCAACTACCAGATCAGGCTGACGAGCAGCACCGACGCGGGCACGTGCGCCCGGATCGAGATCCCGCTCCAGGCCGCGTCGGCCCCGGACGCGGCGTGAGCCGCGCCGTCGAAGGAGGAGGAGGCCCGGCGATGCCACCCACCGAGATTCGAGCCCTGGTCGCCGACGACGAGCAGCTGGCGCGGGACGAGCTGTGCTTCCAGCTCTCCCGGATCGACGGGGTCACGGTGGCCGGCCAGGCCGACAACGGCGTGACGGCGCTCGACCTGCTGAAGGCGCTGCGCCCCGACGTCGTGTTCCTCGACATCCAGATGCCGGGGCTCGACGGCTTCGACGTGGCCCGCCGCGTCGTCGCCGAGGGGCTCGAGAGCCACGTGGTCTTCGTGACCGCCTTCGACCAGCACGCCGTGGAGGCGTTCGAGGTGAACGCGGTCGACTACCTGCTCAAGCCGGTCGAGCCGGCCCGGCTCGAGCAGGCGGTGCAGCGCGTCCGGCGGCGCCTCGAAGCCGAGGAGCCGCTGAACGAGCACCTCGGCAAGCTGGCCCGGCTCATCGGCGACCGGCAGCAGCGGCGGGGCCAGATCGCGGTCAAGGTCGGCGACCGCTTCCTGCTCGTCCAGGCCGACGAGGTGATCTACGCGTCCCTGAATGGGGATACGATATCTATAGTCACGGGACAAGTCGCCGGGACGTCCAGTTGCCGGACGCTCGACGAACTGCAGGCGACGCTCGACCCCGAGGTCTTCTGGAGGGTGCATCGCTCGCATCTCGTGAACATCAACAAGATCAAGGAGATAGTCCCCTGGTTCAGCAGGAATTACATTCTGAGGATGAAGGACGCCAAGCACACGGAGATCCCGGTGAGCCGGTCGCAGACCAAGCGTCTCCGGGACTACCTGAAACTGTAGCGGGCCGGCCCGTCACGCCGGAACCGTGGCTGCCCTGGTCGCCCGATCCCAACGACACCGCGGACTCGTGGACCGCCGCGCCGCCCGCTTCGTCCGCTCCCCGCCCGGGGGCCGCCGCCGCCCGCCTGGCGGCCGAGGCCCGGCGCGCCACGCTCATGAAAGTGTGGGAGGAAGTGTGGGCGTGGGTCCGCACGGTTGGTTCGGCGGCCGTCTACGCCATCCTGATCGTCACCTTCGGCTTCCAGGTCGCCCGCGTCGAGGGCATGAGCATGGCGCCGACGCTCGAGGACCAGGACCGGCTGATCGTCAACAAGTTCATCTACCTGATCAGCTCGCCGCAGCGGGGCGACATCGTGATGCTCCGCTACCCGGTCAACCCGGACAAGTCGTTCGTCAAGCGCGTCATCGCCGAGGAAGGCGACATGGTGCGCATCGTTGACGGCCGCGTCTACGTGAACGACGTGCCGCTCAAGGACGACTACGTGAAGAGCGAGTACCGCAGCCACGAGGATTTCGGGCCGACGGTCATCCCCGAGGGGTACTACTTCGTGCTCGGCGACCACCGCAACAACAGCTCGGACAGCCGGGACTGGGGGATGGTGCCCAAGAAGTACATCATCGGCAAGGTGCAGGTGCGGTGGTGGCCCCTGCCGGACGCGACGATCTTCCACTAGGAAGGCTCAGGGCTCAAGGGCTCGGGGGGGGGCGGGTCAGCGAGTTGGTCAGGGCGCAGAGGCCCGCCGACCCCAACGAGACGTTGAGGAAACTCACGTACTCCGCCGTCGTTCGTCGCGCAGATCCTTCAACGATGTTCGACGCCGCGGAGACGGCGGCGCGTCGAATCTGCGACTGCAGGCCAAAGCGCTCGTCGATCGGGAAGTGCTTCGTGGACCGATACACGGCCAACACGAGCGCGTCCGCCTGTTGGAATACCCGCAGCCGCCGGTGATCTCGACTCATGCAGGCTGGCGCCTGCAAAATGTCCACCAGACCATCCGACGCGCGCGACACGGTAATCCCGACAGCCCTCTCACCCGACGGTCGGCACCCAGCGGCGCGCCGCCCCGCACCTTCTTCCGTGCCTGAGCCCTGAGCCTTGAGCCTTCTTTCTCAGCTCTGCTCCGCGGGCCCGTAGATCGTCTCGATCAGCGGCCGCCAGCGCTGCTCCACGACCTGG
>JAJXZZ010000136.1 GCA_021779795.1 Acidobacteriota bacterium
GCCCGCGCCGCCGCCGACGCCGCCGCCCGGCGCGCGCCGCAGGCGCTGCTGCTCGGCGCCGACCACGAGAACGCGGCCCTGGCCGCCCGGCTGGCGGCCCGTCTCGGCACCGGCCTGAGCGCCCACTGCGTGGACCTCAAGATCGAGCGAGGCCTGCTCGTCCAGACCGTGCCCGGCTTCGGCGGCCAGCTGATGGCCAACATCGTCTGCCCGACGGCGCGCCCCCAGATGGCCACCGTCGTCGCCGGCGTGTTCGCCCCCGTGAGGACGGAGCGCGCGGCCGAGGTCGTGCGGGAAGAGACGACCGACACCTCGGCGGTCCGCACGGCGCGCGAGGTCGAACGTCGCCGCCCCGAGCGGAAAGCCGCGCCGCTCTCGGCGGCCGACGTGGTGGTCGCCGGCGGCTTCGGCGTCGGGTCGAAGGAGCGCTGGGCGCTCGTCGAGGAGCTGGCCGCCCTGCTCGGCGGCGAGGTGGGCGCCACGCGCCCGCCGGTGGACGAGGGCTGGGCCCGGCCCGAGCAGATGATCGGGGCGAGCGGCGTGTTCGTCTCGCCGAAGCTCTACGTCGCCGCGGGCATCTCGGGCATGATGCACCACGTCGTCGGCATCCACGGCGCCAGGACCATCGTCGCGATCAACGCCGACCCGCGGGCGCCGATCTTCGCGATGGCCGACTACGGCCTGGTGGGCGACGTGGGCGACGTCCTGCCGGCGCTCGTCCACCTGCTCAGGACGGGCGAGGGGCTCGCGCCGCAGATCGCCGACCCGGGCGACACGAAGACGCCCGACGAGTTCAAGGCGGCGCTCCGCAAGCTCAGGCCCAACCTCTACAAGCACGGCCGGCTGGTCGAGGACCCGGTCGAGGACCCGGTCACCTGCCGGACCGTCGAGGGGCACGCGCAGATCTTCGAGGCGGCGCGCGACCCGCGCTACCAGGACCTGCTGACGACGACGTCGCACCTGACCGGGCGGCGGGTGTCGCGCTACCTGTCGATCATCCGCTCGGTGAACGACATGATCGCCAACAGCCGGATGAAGCGGCTGATGTTCCAGCTGACCGGCACCTGCACGGGCGGGCGCTGCGCGGGCTGGGCGGCGCTCAACGCGATGTGGTCCACGACGTGGGACATCGACCAGGCGCTCGGCACCGGCTACCACGAGCGGCTGAAGGCCTGGCTCGTCGGCGCGCAGGAGCGCGACATCACGCTGTCGGGGGCGCTGACCGATCCCAAGGGGAACCGGCGCCTCGGCCCGTCGCGGCAGGCCGACCCCGACATGTACCTCCGCGTCGTCAGGCGCCGGCCCGACGGGATCGTCGTCCGCGGGGCGAAGGTGATGATCTGCGGCACCGCCGCGGCGCACGAGATCTTCGTGATGCCCGGCGTGAAGCTGAAGCGGGAGGACGCCGACTACGCCGTGGCGTTTGCCACCCCGAAGGACGCGCCCGGCATCACGATCGTCGAGGCCCGCCACGCCTCGGACGAGCGCGAGCTCGAGGAGGGGTTCGACAACCCGGTGACGCACGGCGGCATCACGCAGGCCTACATCTTCTTCGAGGACGTGTTCGTCCCGAAGGAGCGGGTGTTCATGTGCGGCGAATGGGCGCACGCCGGCGACGCCGTCTTCCGCTTCACGCTCCCCTACCGATCGGCCATCGGGGCGTGCGTGGCGGGCCAGGGCGACCTGATGGTGGGGGCGTCGGTCCTCATCGCGCGGGCCAACGGCCTCGACGAGAAGGTGTTCCGCGACAAGCTCACGCAGATGATCGTCAACAACGAGACGACGTTCGGCGTGGGGCTGGCCGCGTCGATGATGGGCAGCGCGCACCCGTCGGGATCGTGGCTGCCCGACCCGGTCCTCGCCCACGCCAACAAGGTGCACGTGGCGACGCTGCCCTACGAGACCAAGCGGCTGGCGCAGGAGATCGCGGGCGGCATCGCCGAGACCGGCTGCATGCCCTCGTACAGGGACTTCGTGGACGGCCGCTACGGGCACCTGGTCCAGAAGTACCTGAAGGCCGGGTCGCCGGCCGAGACGCGGATGCGGATCGCGCGGTTCGTCGAGTGGCTCACCGCGGGCGCGGGCGTGCCCGGGTGCATGCACGGCGGCGGCTCGCCCGACGGCGCGCGCATGGTGGTCTACGCCTACTCGAAGTTCCCCGAGATGATCGAGATGGCCAAGCGCGTCGGCGGCATCGCCGACATCTCGCTGGCCAAGCCGCCGTCCAGGTAGCCGGCAGGGGGGCCGGGCACGCCGGGGCGCCGCCCTGTATCATTCGCGCAAACCGCTGATTCCCGAACGCTTAGCGTTGACGAGGCTCCGGGGCAGGTGTAGTCGGGGCCGAGATCGCGGGTTCCAGGCTGCGCAGGTCATGCTCTCCTCTGTCCGCTTCGACTGCTTCGAAGTCGATTCGGCGGCTGGGCGCTTGTTCAGGCGCGGAGTGCGCGTGCCCCTCCGCGAACAGCCCCTGCAGGTCCTGCTGGCGCTGCTCGAGCACCCCGGCCACGTGGTCACCCGCGACGAACTCCGGCGCCGCCTCTGGCCCTCCGACGTCTACGTGGACTTCGAGAACAGCCTGAACACGGCGGTCGCGAGGCTGAGGGAGGCGCTGCACGACTCGGTGGAGCATCCCCGCTTCGTCGAGACGCTGCCGAAGCGAGGCTATCGCTTCATCGCGCCGATCTCGCAGGCCGACAGGGCGACGACCATCGCGGCGCTCGCGGCCCTGCCGCCCGACTCGCTCTCGGTCATCGCCCGCACGACGGCGATGCGGTACAAGGGCTCGACAAAGGACGTGGCCGCCATCGGCCGCGAGCTGGGCGTCGATCAGCTGGTCGAGGGCTCCATCCGCAAGGATGGAAGCTCGGCCGTGGTCACCGTGCAGCTCGTCAGCGCGGGCGACCAGGCCCACGTCTGGGCGAAGCGCTACCAAGGGCCGCCGTGCAGCCTGTTCGACATCCCCGATCTCGCCGCCGCAGCGGTCGCGGCCGCCCTCGGCCTCCCGGCCCCTTCCGCGGACGGCGCCGCCGGGCGCGGGCCGGCCATCCAGCGGGCCGCGCGGGACGCGACGGCCTACGCCGAGTGCTCGCGGGGATTCCACGATCTCGACCGCACGAATCACTTCGCGAAGAGCATGGGGAGCGCCAGGGCGCACTTCGAAGCGGCGCTGGCGCGCGATCCAGCTGAAGCCGGCCTCGTCGGTCGTGCGGATGCTGCACGCGGTCGGGTGGCTGATGCCCCAGGGGCGCCTCGCCGAGGCCGTCGCCGAGCTCGAATGGGCGCTCGAACGCGACCCCCTGTCGTTCCAGCTGCGCTACTGGCTGACCTTCATGCTGCTGCTCGCCAGGGACGTGGATCGCGTCATCGAACAGGCCCGCGTGCTGATGGAGATGGAGCCCGACTCGCCGTTCGGGCCGTGGCTGATGGCCGGCGGGCTGCGCGGGAAGGGGCGGGTGGAGGAGACCGTCGCCGCCGCCCGACAGGCGGCGGACCTCTCGGGCGGATCGGCGATGATGCTCGGATGGCTGGGCCTGCACCTCGGGGCGCGAGGCCCGTCGGACGAAGGGCGCCGCGTCCTCGAGCGCCTGGCCACGATGGCGCAAACGCAGTACGTGCCCCCGTGCTGTTTCGCGTGGACGTACCTGGGGCTCCGCGAGATCGACACCGCCTTCGAATGGCTGGAGCGCGCCGGCGAGGCGCGCGACCAGTTCATGATGCCGATCAAGAGCTACCCGTTCTTCGACCCGATCCGCTCGGACGCCCGATTCAGGACGCTGCTGCGCAAGATGAAGCTCGAGCCTTGAGGCCCCCCGCGTTACTTCATCGGCAACGGCGGAACTCGAGTGTCCATCGTCACGACGGTGAACGTCTTGACCGGCACCGCGCCGGGGTCCGGCAGGCCGTCACCGTCCGCGTCGGCCGCGGGCAGATAGACCTCGAAGTGATGCGTGGTCTCGGTCTTGCCGGCAGCCACCACCCGACCCTCTCCCCACGCCCTGCCGATGTAGAGGACCGCGTCGAGGCCCGGGAGCACGTCCTTCTTGATCCCATACCAGTATGAGTCGAAGGCGGTCGTGCGCGGTCCCGTCGTGACCACGCGGCCGAGCAGCGGCGAGTGCGCGTCGGCCAGGAGCGGCGGAGTCGGCGGGAACCCGATGTCCACGTTCCCGTAGATCGCGGCCGTTCTCCCGGAGTTGTCCGGGGTCAGGACATAGCTCCACTGGAACGGCCATGGGCTCGGCGCGCCGTCGAACTCGACGACCCTGGCGACCCAGGTGCCCTCGAGCTTGGCGGCCCCCTGCCCCTGGCCCGCCGCGGGTGCCCCGGCGAGCAGGACGAGCGCGACTGCCACGACCAGCGCCGGCGCGACACGCGACTTTCTGGCGAAGAACATGGCGACACCTCCGTCCCGCATGGTAGAGGCTCAGCCACGGCCGGTCCATCGACGCGGGATTGACCCCGCCTTGATTGTTGCTTGACACCCAACTCGCTGAGAGCAGGGGGCTTGCGGAGTTCTGGTCGAACCCCCGGTCGGCCGGCAGGGACACCGGCATTCGGCGGATGAAACGTCCCGACGCCCGCGCGGCCTTACGGGTGTGCCTTCGCAGTCCTCTCGGCTTCGTCCTCTTCCGCGCGCCGCTGCCCGACGGACGGAACGGGTTGCTGGCTGCGCCACAGCGCCGACAGCATGAGCACCACGAGCGGTCCGGTCACGGCCATCACCGCGAAGCTGGACACCGAGATCCCCGTCGGCACGTACAGCATCCACGCAACAACCATCACGACGACCCATCCGCCCAATGCGGTCCAACGATTCAGATATCCGGTCATTTCGCACCTCGCTCCCCGAGATCCGGCGGCCGTCCCCGTCGGATCGAATGGGACCGTCCGCCGAACTGTCGGTGCTACCGGCGAGCATGTTACCGGGCCCCGCCCCGTGACGTCTGTGCCGTTCTGCACACCCCGCCGGCCCTCGCACCCGGCGCAGGGCGCCGGGCGGAGCTGCCGGCCGGGCTGCCAGGCGGCGGCCGCCCGGCGTGGTATACTAGCGGGGTCAGGTTGGACAAGAGCATTTCCGCTTTGCCGCGTCAGATCGAACCGAGCCTCGAAAACTCGCCTTTCCCGCACGAGGCATCAAACCCGGAAGAGCCATTCTCCATCCCGCCCGAAGTCCGCCTCCGGATCTCCGGCGACAGCACATCGATGCACGGGCGATGACGGCCCAGCATCACCACCTCCCGCGGAACGCGGGAAGGAGATCGAGCCAATGGCAAGAAAGCTCTACGTCGGGAACCTGCCGTACGAAATCGGCGAAGCGGACCTCCAGCAGATGTTCGGCGCCGCGGGGACGGTGGAGTCGGTCAGCGTGATGCGCGACATGGCCACCGGCCGCGCGCGCGGCTTCGCGTTCGTCGAGATGAGCAACGACGACGAGGCGCAGAAGGCGATCAGCCAGTTCAACGAGCACTCGCTCGGCGGGCGCAACCTCGTGGTCAACGAGGCGCGGCCCAGGCCGGAGCGGTCGGGCGGGTTCGGCGGCGGCGGGAATCGCCGTCGTTCCGAGCCCCGCTGGTAGCAGTCCGTCGATCGTCGCCTGCCTTCACCGCTTCACTCGGGGCTCCGCCCGGTGAGCGTGTTGAACACAGGGAGTGTCGCCGGGGACGGTTTCTCCGCCGTGCCGCATGTGCACGCCGCGGGGAGGCCGTCCCCGGCTTCTTTTTCGGGGCGACGCGGGGGGCCGTCCGGCCGCCGACTCCCTTTGGGAGTGGCGGTGTTATGATATCCGTGGGGTTGCGCCGATGAGCAGCACGAGAGCGCCGCGGAGGCAGGCCGGCACACGCACGAGGTTCGACGTCGAAACGTTTCTCGCCTCCGCGGGCGTCGCGAGACGAGTGGTCGAGTTCGCGACGCGGGCGGTCATCTTCTCGCAGGGCGATCCGGCCAACGCCGTCATGTACATCCAGAACGGCGGCGTGCAGCTCTCGGTCATCTCCAAGTCGGGCAAGCAGGCGATCGTGGCCACGCTCGGCGCCCGCGACTTCTTCGGCGAGGGCGCGCTGGCCGGACAGACCGTCCGGATCGGGACCGCGGCGGCCACGGCGGCGAGCACGATCCTCGTGATCGGGAAGGCCGAGATGGCGCGCGTCCTGCACGAGCAGCGCGCCTTCTCCGACCGCTTCATCGCGAACATGCTGGCCCGCAACCTCCGCATCGAGGCCGACCTGGTCGATCAGCTGTTCAACTCGAGCGAGAAGCGCCTGGCCCGGACCCTGCTCCTCCTCGCGCGCTACGGCAGGCAGGAGGAGCCGCACCATCCCCTCCCGAAAGTCTCGCAGGAGGCGCTCGCGGAGATGGTCGGCACCACGCGTTCCCGCGTGAACTTCTTCATGAACAAGTTCAGGAAGCTCGGCTTCATCGACTACAACGGCGGCCTCACGGTCCACCCTGCCCTCCTGAGCGTCGTGCTCCACGACTGAGCGCGGGCGTTCCTCCAGCCGCCGCGGCCCGGATCGCCGCCGCCCCCCGGCCGCGGCCCCGGCCGGCCACGACGAACGCGATTTCCGGGGGTGTGCCACATTGGACAGACGGTGGCTCCCCGCCGGCCGCATCCTGTCCCGGTCGAGTTGCGACACACCAGGAAAGGACGCCCCGCCATGACGGCCACACTGCGAGCGACAGCCACCGCCCCGCGCACAACCAGGACGCGGCACCGGAACCTGCAGGCGATGCTGCGCGATCGCGAGCGCCAGCTGCAGGACTCGCTGCGGCGTCGCGCCCGCACCAGGCTCGCCGACGGGCGCGGTGACGGCCTGGACGAACCCGAACTGAGCGAGGCGGACGTCCAGGACCACATCGAGGTGGCGCTGATCCAGATGAAGGGGGAGACGCTCGAGCGGGTCCGGCAGGCGCTCGCCCGGCTCGACCAGGGCACGTACGGCAACTGTGCCGAATGCGGCGGCGAGATCTCGGAACAGCGGCTGCGGGCGTTGCCCTTCGCGGTGCGCTGCACCGCCTGTGAGGCCCTGCGGGAGCGGGGCGGCGCCCGGGAACAGCGGTCCGCGTCAGTCACGGTGTTCCGGTCGGTCTTTTCGGACGAATTCGGATCGTGAGCCCGTGCGGCCCGGCGCGCGCGGCCGGCGCGCGCCGGGCTCGCGGCTGTGCCATTCGGGACAGACGCCGGCCCCCCACCGCCGCCACAATAGGGCATGCCATCACGCAAACCTCGCCCGTTCGACCCGGAGGCCTTCCTCGACTCGACAGGCGTGCCCAAGACGGTGCTCGCCTACGCGACGGGCCAGCCCATCTACGCGCAGGGCGATGTCTGCGAAACCGTGCTGTTCATCAAGAGGGGCGAGGTGAAGCTGTCGGTGACCTCGAAGACCGGCAAGGAGGCCATCGTCGCGGTCCTCGGCGCCGGCAACTTCTTCGGCGAGGGAGCCCTCGCCGGTCAACCCCTCCGCATCGGCAGCGCGACCGCGCACGCGCCGAGCACGATCATCACCATCGGGACGATCAACATGCAGCGGCTGCTGCACGAGGAGCACGTGCTGTCGGACGGGTTCATCGCCCACCTGCTCACCCGGAACGTGCGCATCGAGCAGGATCTGATCGACCACTTGTTCAACTCGGCGGAGAAGAGGCTCGCCCGCACGCTGCTGCTGCTCGCGCACTACGGCGAGGAGCACGTGCCGCAGCGGGTCATCCCGAAGATCTCGCAGGACACGCTGGCCGCGATGGTCGGCACCACCCGGTCGCGGGTGAACTTCTTCATGAAAAGGTTCAAGAAGCTCGGCTTCATCGGCGTCGACGGCGGGCTGACGGTGAACAACTCCCTCCTGAGCGTCATCCTGCACGACTGAGGCCCGCGGCGGCGGCGGCTGGCGGCGTCGCCGGCCCTCCGAAGGCGCGCGCGGTTCGGATCGGCGCTCACGCCGCCGGCGAGACGGGGCTCGC
>JAJXZZ010000137.1 GCA_021779795.1 Acidobacteriota bacterium
TGCGCAAACCGAGCGCACCATCGCGAATTTCTTCAATCAACCCCGCCACGGCACTGGTGGCCTCCAGCATGCTGACGTTGTTCATTTGCTTGGCCTGTTCGACCGTGCCGGCGTTGGCAATCACCACGTCGGGCACGCCCTGGCGCAGCCAGTGCCACAGCCCGTCGCGATGGGCGGCGCTGCGAATCGGCGGATTCATCTGGGCAAAGCTGCCGAGCCGCGGATAGGCGTCCTCGCCGGCCAGGGTCAGGTGCTGCGGGGTCACTTCACAGCTGGCGATATCGCGGTTCCGCGCGATCAGCTCCAGCTCGGCCGGGGTGGTGACATGCAGGATATGGATCGGGCGGCGCGCGGCGCGGGCAAGCCGCAGGATGCGCCGCGTCGCCAGCATCGCGCTTTCATCGTCGCGCCAGACGGGATGACTCGAAGGATCGCCGGCGATGCGCTGGTCGCGACGCGCCTGCATGCGCGGCTCGTCCTCGGCATGGATGGCGACGCGCCGCACCCCGCTTGCCAGCACCCGCGCCAGCGGCTCGTCCTCGGCGACGAGCAGGCTGCCGGTCGAGGCGCCCATGAAGATCTTCACCCCCGCCGTGCCGGGGATTGGCGTCGGGCGCGTGAAGACGATCGGGGGCCTCGCCCTGCCGCCGGCCATCCCGCTGTCGGGCCCGGCCGACGCGGAGGCCGACGCCGTGCGCGTCGAAGAGGCGATCGAGCGCCTCTGCGCGGGATACGACCGCCGGCTCGACGCGCTCGATCGCGGCGTCGAGGCCGACGTGCTGCGGGCGCACCGGTCGGTGGCGCGCGACCCGGAGTTCGGCGGGACGATCGTCTCGGCGATCCGCGAACGCGGGCGCACCGCGGCCGGGGCGATCGCCGAGGCCGAGGCGGCGTTCGCCCGGATGCTGGCCGCCACGGGCAGCGTCGTCCTTCGCGAGCGCGCGCTCGACATTCGCGACGTCTGCCGCGCGCTGCTGCGCGAGGTCTATGGCGATGCGCTGCCGGCCGACGAGGTGGTGCTCGCCGGCGACTCGGTGTGCGTGGCCGACAACCTCACGCCCGGGCAGTTCCTCGCGCTCGACCGGCGTCGCCTGCGCGGCCTCGTGCTCGCCCACGCCGGCACCACCTCGCACACCGTGATCCTCGCCAGGAACGCCGGGATTCCTACGCTGGCCGGAGTGACCGGCCTCGACGCCGGCGCGCTCGAGGGGCGCGAGGTCGCGGTGGACGCCGACCTCGGCGCCCTGGTCGTCGAACTCACGGAGGACGTGCGCCGGTACTACGACATGGAGCGCCGCCGGGTCGAACGGCGGCGCCGGCGCGTGCGGCAGTTCATCGAGCGGCCGGCGGCCACCGCCGATCACCGCCGCCTCGAGGTGGCGGCCAACGTCGGCTCGGCCGACGAGGTGGCCGCGGCGGTGGCGAACGGCGCGGACGGCATCGGCCTGTTCCGCACCGAGACGCTCTTCCTCGCCAGGCCCGAGCCGCCGTCGGAGGACGAGCAGTTCGAGGAGTACCGCCGCGCCGTCGTGGACGCGGGCGGGCGACCGGTCATCGCCCGGACGCTCGACGTCGGGGGCGACAAGCCGCTGCCCTACCTCGCGCTGCCCCGCGAGGAGAACCCGTTCCTCGGCTACCGCGCCGTCCGCATCTATCCCGAGTTCGAGGAGTTGTTCCGCGTGCAGGTGCGCGCGCTCGTCCGGGCCTCGGCGTTCGGGCCGCTGAAGGTGATGATCCCGATGGTGACGCGGCTCGACGAAGTGGCGTTCGTGCGGGCCATCGTCGCCGACGAGCAGGCGCGTGCCGCCGCGGCCGGCAGGCCCTTCAACCCGCGCATGCCGGTGGGCGCGATGGTCGAAGTGCCGTCGGCCGCCCTGATGATCGACCACCTCAGCCGGGTCCTCGACTTCTTCAGCCTCGGCACCAACGACCTGCTGCAGTACTTCGCCGCCGTGGACCGGGGGCATGCCCGGCTGGCCGCCCTCGCCGACCCGCTCGAGCCGTCGTTCGTCCGGCTGCTCCACCGGGTCGTGGACGACGCCCACGCCCACGGGCGCCGGGTCGGCCTGTGCGGCGACATGGGCGGGCGCGCGACCTACCTGCCGCTGCTCGTCGGCCTCGGCCTCGACGAGATCAGCATGGCCGCCCCGGACATCCCCGCGATGCGGGCGCGGATCGCCGACCTGTCGGCCGTGGCGGCTGGCGCCATGGTCGAACGGGCGCTGGGGGCGTCGAACGCGCGCGACGTCGCCAGCCTGCTCGGCACGTACGCCTTGTGGCGGGAGCTGCCACTGACGGATCCCGAGCTGGTCGAACTGGATGCCGACTGCCGCACGCGGGAAGAGGCGATCAAGGCCGCCGTGGACCTGCTGTCGGCAGTCGGGCGCACCGACCGGCCGCGCGAGGTCGAGGAGGCGGTCTGGCGGCGCGAGGAGACGGGCTCGACCGGCTTCGGGCACGGGTTTGCCATCCCGCACTGCAAGACCGACGCCGTCGGCGCCAGTTCGCTGGCGGTCGTCAGGCTGCGGTCCGGCGTGGACTGGCACGCGGCCGACGACCAGCCGGTGCGCACGGTGATCCTGCTGGCCGTCCGCGAGGATGCGCAGGCCTCCGCGCACCTGCGCGTGCTGGCCTCGCTGGCGCGGCGCCTGATGCACGACGACTTCCGGGCCGCCCTCGAGCGCGAGCTCGACCCGGCCGCGCTATGCCAGTTGCTCAGGACGTAGGGGTCGGAGCGGTTGTCGCGAGGAGAGAACATGACCGAGCGTCTACGGCACGTGTTGGGAGTGGCGGCCACCTGGTTCGTGATCATGTTCGCCGTCGTGAGCGGGCAGCAGCCGGCGCCCCCCGCGCAGGCGCCGCCGCCGACGGCCGACCTCACGAAGGGCCTCACGCTGTTCGTCGTCCCCTACGCCCACCTCGACACCGAGTGGCGGTGGGACTACGCGACGACGATCCGTGAGTACCTGCCGAAGACGATCCGCGACAACTTCGCCCTGTTCGAGAAGTACCCGCACTACGTCTTCAACTTCAGCGGCGCGAACCGCTACCGGATGATCAAGGAGTACTACCCGGCCGACTTCGCGAACGTGAAGCGGTACGTCGCCGAGGGGCGGTGGTTCCCGTCCGGCTCCTCGATGGAGGAAAACGACGTCAACTCGCCGTCGGCCGAGTCGATCATCCGCCAGGTGCTTTACGGCACGCAGTTCTTCAAGCGCGAGTTCGGCAAGACGAGCGCCGAGTACATGCTGCCCGACTGCTTCGGCTTCCCCGCCTCGCTGCCGAGCATCCTCAACCACGTCGGCATCAAGTACTTCTCGACGCAGAAGCTGTCGGCGAGCTGGCAGCCGGCGGCGCGGGTGGGCGGCCCGGGATCGCCCGAGGAGACGCCCGAAGGCATTCCGTTCAACGTCGGCGTCTGGGAAGGTCCCGACGGCCACTCGATCGTCGCGGCCCTGAACCCGGGCAGCTACAGCCAGTCGGTGACGTACGACCTGACGAAGACGCCGCCGCCCCCGCCGCCGGCCGTGGCCGGGCAGCCGCCCGTCCGCCCGCTGGTGGACTGGCCGGCGCGCATCGCGCTCGACGGGAAGGTCACGGGCCTGTTTGCCGACTACATGTACTACGGCACCGGCGACACCGGCGGCTCCCCCACCGAGGCGTCGGTCAAGCTGATGGAAGCGATCCTGACGACGGGGCGCGCGTCGCTGCCGAACCCGTATGCCCCGCGCGGGGGCAGGCCGGGATCCCAAGTCGAAGCCCCGCCGTCGCCGGAGGTCCCGGTCGGCGACGGCCCCGTCCACGTCGTCCAGGGAACGGCCGAGCAGATGTTCCTCGACATCAAGCCGGACCAGTGGGCGCGGCTGCCGCGCTACAAGGGCGACCTCGAGCTGATCAACCACTCGGCCGGGTCGATCACGTCGCAGGCCTACGTGAAGCGGTGGAACCGGCGCAACGAGGTGCTCGCCGACGCCGCCGAACGGGCGTCGGTTGCCGCGGCGTGGCTGGGCGCGAGGCCGTACCCGCTGCCGCGCCTCGACGCCGCGTGGACGCTGGTCATGGGGTCGCAGTTCCACGACATCATCCCGGGCACGAGCATCCCGAAGGCCTACGAGTACGCGTGGAACGACCAGATCCTCGCGCTCAACCAGTTCGCCGGCGTCCTGACGAGCGCGACCGAGGGGGTCGAGGGAGCGCTGGACACGCGCGCGGCCGGCATCCCCGTCGTCGTATTCAACCCGCTCAACGTCGCGCGCCAGGACGTCGTCGAGGCGGACGTGGCGTTCGCGCGCGGCTGGCCGAAGGCGGTGCGGGTCGTCGGGCCGTCCGGCGCCGAGGTGCCGGCGCAGCTGACCGCGTCGGGGCACGTGCTCTTCCTCGCCGACGTGCCGCCTGTCGGCTACGCCGTGTTCGACGTGCAGGGGCTCGACGCTCCCGCCGCGCCGGCGACGCCGACGCGCGGCGCGAAGACGGCCGGGCCGGCGGCCCTCCGCGTCTCCGAGACGACGATCGAGAACGCCCGCTACCGGATCCGCCTCGATCGGGACGGCGACATCGCCAGCCTGTTCGACAAGGCGCTCGACCGGGAGCTGCTCTCGGCCCCGGCGCGCCTCGAGATCCAGACCGACAACCCGCTGCACTGGCCCGCGTGGAACATGGACTACGAGGACCAGGTGCGCGCGCCCCGCGCCTGCGTGCACGGCCCCGCGACGGTGCGCGTGGTCGAGAGCGGCCCGGTGCGCGTGGCGCTCGAGATCTCGCGGCAGACCGAAGGCTCCACCTTCGTGCAGACGGTCCGGCTGTCGGCCGGCGACGCCGGCAACCGCGTCGAGATCGCGAACGCGATCGACTGGATGACGCGCGAGGCGCACCTGAAGGCGGCCTTCCCGCTGACCGCGTCGAACCTCGACGCGACGTACAACTGGGACATCGGCACCATCGAGCGGCCCACCGACTCGGAGCGGCAGTTCGAGGTCGCCTCGCACCAGTGGTTCGACCTGACGGACCAGTCGGGCGCCTTCGGCGTGACCGTGCTCTCGGACGCGAAGATCGGGTCGGACAAGCCCGACGACCACACGCTGCGCCTCACGCTCATGCGGACGCCGGGCGTCCGCGGCGGCTACGAGGACCAGGCGTCGCAGGACCTCGGGCACCACGAGTTCGTCTACGGCCTCGCCGGGCACGCCGGCGACTGGCGCCGGGGCCAGACCGACTGGCAGGCGCAGCGGCTGAACGCGCCGCTGATGGCGTTCGCGGCGGCCCCGCACGCCGGCACGCTCGGCCGCAGCTTCTCGCTCCTCGGCGTCAGCAACCCGCGCGTGCGCGTGCTGGCCATCAAGAAGGCCGAGCAGTCGGACGAGACGATCCTCCGGGTCGTCGAACTCGACGGCGCGCCCCAGAAGGCCGTTCGCTTCCGCTTCGCCGCCCCCGTCACGGCGGCGCGCGAGGTCAACGGCGCCGAGGACCCGGTGGGCGCGGCCTCGGTGGCGAGCGGCAGCCTGGTGTGCGACTTCACGCCCTACCAGGTGCGGAGCTTCGCGCTGACGCTCGGCGCCCCCCCGGCGACGGTGGCCACGCCGACGTTCGAACCGGTGCCCTTGACGTACGACCGGGCCGTGGCCAGCCACGACGGGTCGGTGTCGGAAGGGCGATTCGATTCGGCCGGACGCAGCCTGCCTGCCGAGATGCTGCCGTCCGAACTGCCCTACGCCGGCATCCGGTTCGCGCTCGGGCCGGCCGGCGGCTTCGACGCGGCCGTCGCCCACGGGCAGACGTTCGCGCTCCCGTCCGGCCAGTTCACCCGCCTCTACGTGCTGGCGGCCGCCGACGGCGATCAGCCGGCCACGTTCCGCGTGGGCGACAGGCCCGTCCACCTGACGATCCAGAACTGGGGAGGCTATATCGGGCAGTGGGACAACCGGATCTGGAAGACCCACGAGGTGCCGGTTCCGCCGCGGCCCGGGCAGCCCGCGCCGACACCCGGCACGCCGCCCCGGATGCGCACGGTCGAGGAGTTCGCCGGTCTCATGCCCGGCTTCGTCAAGCCGGCGTCGGTCGCGTGGTTCTCGTCGCACCGGCACGCGAGCGACGGCTCCAACGACCCTTACGCCTACGCGTATCTCTTTGCGTATGCGATCGACATCCCGCCGGGCGCCACGACGGTGACGCTCCCGACGAACGAGCGGGTCAAGATCCTGGCGATGACCGTGTCGAACGAAGGGGCGCCGGTGGGCCCGGTGGAGCCGTTGTACGACACGCTGAAGAGATAGCGGCTTACGTCTTGCGGCTTGCGCCGTACGCACGACGCCTTGCGCGATTCAGGCAGGGTTGTGAAGCCTCGCCCTATCGATGCGGCGACTTGACGGCTTTGCCGGTAGGGCGACCCGTCAGGGTTGCCTTCGGCGCGCCACAACGCACAGCAGCTCGAACAGCAGGTTCGAGGCTAGGACCGACGTAATCTGGCCCGGGCCGTCGAAGGGCGGCGACACCTCGACAATGTCGCCGCCGACGACCGACAGGCCGGCCAGACCGCGCACGAGCTGCTGCGCCTGCCAGCTGCTCAGCCCGCCCACCTCGGGCGTGCCCGTCCCGGGCGCGAACGCCGGATCGACCGAGTCGATGTCGAACGTCACGTAAACCGGCGACGTCCCGATGACCTCCCTGATCCGCGCGACGACCGCCTCGAGGCCGAGGCGGAACACCTCGTCGATGTCGATGACCGTGACGGCGTGCGCCCGGTGGAAGTCGAAATCGGAGGAGCCGTACATCGGCCCACGAATTCCAACCTGCACGAACCGCCTCGGGTCGATCGCCCCGTCGGTCGCGGCGTAGTAGAACGGCGAACCGTGGAAGATCTTCGACCCGAAATCCCCGTCCCACGTGTCCACGTGCGCGTCGAACTGCACGAGCCCCAGTGGACCGTGCGCGCGGGCGACCGCCCGCAGCGCCGGCAGCGAGATGCTGTGGTCGCCGCCGACGGACAGCGGCACGGCGCCGGCCGCGGCGATCTCGCCAACGCGCGACTCGATCGCCCGGTGCGCGATGTCGAGATTCACGGGCGACGCATCGACGTCGCCGGCATCGACGACGGTGAGGCGATCGAACGGTGCCACCTGCTGGAAGTGGCTGTAGGGTCGGATGAGCGACGACTGACTGCGGATCTCGCGCGGGCCCAGCCGCGTCCCCGGCCGGTACGACGTGCCGCTGTCGAAGGGCACGCCGAGGATCGCGACATCGGCACCCGTCAGATCGGTCGCGTGAGGCAGCCGCATGAACGTGGCCGGCTGGGCGAACCTCGGCGACTCGAACGCGTCACGCGGCTGGGGTCTGTTCACGCGCGCCTCCTGTCACAGGGCAAGGTTGAAGCCCTACCGGATCTCTTTGACCGACCGCCCGTAGAGCAGCGAGTAGTGCCTGTACTTCCCCGGCATGTGGGCGCCGACGCCGGCCAGGGCGACCACCGCGAACAGCAGCGGCACGCGCGCCGACCAGGCGAACGGGATGACGCAGAGCACGGCGAGCTTGGCGATGACGACGAGGCCGCCGATCTGCGTGAGCCAGTCGAACGAGGTGTAGAGCTCGAGGCCGAACATGACGGCGCCGCTGGCGATGGCCACCCACAGCCACGGCAGCAGCGACGCGGCGGGCGCGCCGTAGAAATGGCCGCCGAGCAGCGTGCCGGTGGCGGCCAGGTGCACCGTCCTCGCGCTGACGTTCCAGGCGCGGGCGTGCGGGAAGCGGCGTCGGGGATCGGGCAGGAGGATCGCGCGCAGGTCCATGGCGCCCAGTGTAGCGTATGAGGGGCGCCGTCACGCGCCCCTCACCCGGCCTGCGCTCGGCGGCCAGAGGTCCAGAGCCCCGCGCCCGCGCGGGGCCAGCCCACAGCGTTTCCCGGCTCGCGGGGCGGGCACGCCCAA
>JAJXZZ010000138.1 GCA_021779795.1 Acidobacteriota bacterium
CCGCCAGCCCGACGTTCGCCGCCCGGCACATGAACTACCCCGTGGCCAAGGCCCGGTGCACCACCTGCCACGACCCGCACGGGTCGAACCAGGCCGGGCTGCTGCTCAACGACGTGCATCCGCCGCTGGCCGCCCGGCAGTGCGACGCCTGCCACGAGGGGCCGAAGTCGGCCACGCCGTTCGCGACGAAGAAGGCCGGCTTCGAGCTCTGCCAGGATTGCCACGCCGACATGGTGAAGGGCGCGATGTCGAAGGCGCACCTGCACTGGCCGGTCGCCGACCGGAAGGGCTGCGTCAACTGCCACAGCCCGCACGCCTCGCGCGAGGCCAAGCTCCTGAAGGACAAGGTGTCGGCGCTCTGCGGCACCTGCCACGCCGACACGCTGAAGCGGATCGCCAACGTCCCGGTGAAGCACCCGCCCGTCGCCGAGGGCGACTGCCTCTCGTGCCACTCGCCGCACGGCTCCGACGCGGTCTACCTCTGGAACGCTCCGTCGGTCAACGAGGTGTGCTCGACGTGCCACGACTACAAGACGCACTCGGCCCACCCGCTCGGCGAGAAGGCGGTGGACCCGAGGAACAAGAACCTGCACGTCAACTGCCTGAGCTGCCACAAGGGGCACGGCACCGACTACAAGTGGATGCTCCTCGCGGCGACCAACGTGGAGCTGTGCACGCGGTGCCACAAGCAGTTCGCGAGGTAACCCGATGAAGACGGTCACATGCGCCGCCCTCGTAGCCGCCGGCCTCGCCGCCGGGAGCCTCGGGCTCTCGGCGGCCGCGACGGCGAGACTGACCTACCTGGCCTCGGCCTACAGCGACAAGCTCGAGGTCGGGCTCCGCCTGCCCGAGGGCGTCACCTGCGGCGCGGACGGGCAGGTCGTCGTCGCCGACACGGGCAACAACCGGCTGGTGCGGTTCACCTATCGCGATCGCGTGCTGGTGGCCGGCCTCGCCATCACCGTCCCGCAGCTGACCTCGCCGTCGCGCGTGCACCTGAACTCGAAGGGGGACATCTTCGCCCTCGACAGCCGGCAGCACCGCATCGTCCGCCTGGGGGCGGACGGGCAGTTCAAGAGCGTGCTGGCCTACGGCGGCATCCCCGCCCCGGCGACCGTCGTGCCGAAGAGCTTCGCCATCGACGCGGCCGACAACCTGTACGTCCTCGACGAGTTCGGCTGGCGCGTCCTCGTGCTCGACGGCGAGGGCCGGTTCCAGCGGGCGCTGCCGCTTCCCGCCGACGCCCGGTTCATCGGAGACCTCGCCGTGGATTTCGAAGGGAACGTCCTGCTGATCGACGCGATCGGGCGGCGCCTCTACTCGTCACCCAAGGCGGCGGGGCCGTTCGCCCCGCTCGGCGGCGACCTGTCGGCGTCGGTGGCCACGGCGCCGTCGTCGATCACGCCGACCCGGGGGCTCATCCTCGTGGCCGAGGGCAGCGGCGGCACCATCGACATCTTCGGCCGCGACGGGCGGTTCTCGGCCCGGCAGCTGACCGAGGGGTGGGAGGAGGGCCAGGTACGATATCCCTCCCAGCTCTGCGTCAACGACAAGGACGAGGTCTTCATCGCCGACCGCGACAACAGCCGGCTGCAGGCGTTCCAGTTGACGCGGTAGGGCACCGCGCCCGAGCGGCCGCCCGGCCTTCCGGTACATGACGAAGGGCCGCTCCCCGGAGCGGCCCTTCGTGTCTTGCGCGCGCCGTCTCGCCGCCGCTCGAGCGCCCGCCGCCAGGCGCTACTTGATCGTCACCGCGCGCGTGGCCGAGCCGCCGGCGCTCGACGTCACCGTCACCGACGCCGGCGCGGGCTTCGTCTGCGTCGAGTACGAGTACACGTTCGTCCTCTTGTTGTAGGTCATCGTCCCGTAGCCGACCACCGTCAGCGTGGCCGACGGCGCCGCCGTGCTGGTGGCCTGGACGGCGAGCGTGGACTTCTTCGTCGTGTACGTGGCGCTCTTGATCGTCACCGTGTCGGTGGCCGCCGTCACGGTGATCGTCACCGTGGCCGCGACGGAGGCGGCCGCCCCGTCGAACGCCACGTACGTGAACGTGTCGGTGCCCGTCGTCCCCGCGTTCGGCGTGTAGGTGAAGCTGCCGTCGGCGCTCAGCGCGAGCGTCCCCTTGGCCGGCCCCGACTGCAACTGCGCCGTCAGCGGGTCGCCGTCAGGGTCGCTGTCGTTGCCGAGGACCCCGGGCGCGGCCACCCTGAGCGTCGTGTTGCCGGCCGTCGTGTAGGCGTCGGCATTCGCCACCGGCGGATGGTTGGCGCCCGTGACCCACGTGCGGATGACGTGCGAGCGCGTGGCCGTGCTGCCGACGGCCGAGACCTCGATCGAGTGCTCGCCCGTCGCGGCCGCCGAGGCGTCCCACGCGCCCGCCCAGAGCGAGTCGGTGCCCGCCACGCGGCTCATCGCCTGCCACGTGGCCGCGCCGTCCACGCGGAACTTCACCGACGACACCGTCCCCGGATCGAACACCAGCGCCCGGATCGGGTTGGCCGCGGCAGCCGGCACCGTGTAGGCGTACGGGTTCACCGCCGCGCCCACGTAGCGGTTGACCGGCGCCGTGACGAGCACCGCCGGCCACGTGGCGACCGGCTGCACGACCGAGTTCACGCCGTCGCAGTCCACCGACACGACCATGAACGAGTTGGGGCTGTCCTTGCCGAGCGAGGCGACGCGCGCGTAGCGGACGCCCGCGCCCGTCATCAGCCCGGTGTAGCTGTCCCCCTTGAACATCGTCTCCACGTTGTCGTGGACGTGGCCGTATTCATAGGCCGAGGTCGCGGTGACGTCGAGGGCGTGGACGAAGTCCTGCGCGCCGTAGAGCAGGTAGGTGTCGGTGCTGCTGCCCGTGCTCGTGACCGGGTGATGGCCGAACACGAACGTCAGGCGGCTCGTGGACAGGTTGGCCGCCAGGTCGGCCGACAGCGTGGCGAGTTCGGTGACGTCGAGGCCCGCGTTGTCGCCGTACGGCCACAGGAACGAGAAACCCGCCCCCGTGTTGTCGGCGGTGTTCACGCCGACGAAGTGGTACTTGCCGATCCCGGTCACGTCCTTGGTCCAGGCGATCTCGCCGCCGGGCGCGTAGTTCGCCCCCTGGACGGCGTTCGCCCGGTAGTAGGCGAAGTACTGGTCGTTGTAGGCGTCGTGGTTGCCCGGGAGGTCGTAGTAGTCGTCCTTGGTCACCCCCGCCGCGCCGAGGATGGCGCGGTACTGGTCCCACTCCTCCTGGTAAGGGCCGTTGGGAAGACCCAGCCAGTTCCCATTCGTGGAATCGGTGAGGTCGCCCGTGACCACGGTGAACAGCGGCTTGATCACGCCTCGTCCGGTCGTGACGAGCCAGTTGAGATTGGCGGTGTCGGTCGAAACCGACGCGCCGATGTGCGTGTCGGACGCCTGCACGAACCAGAATACCTGGTCGGTGGCCGTGCAGTAACGGGCGCCCGTCGGGTTCTGGGCGCCGAGCGGCGCCTGGCCGGGGCCGAACAGGCTCACGGCCAGGACGACACAGGCAGTGACGAGGCCAAGGCGCTTGGCGTTGGCAGGCATGTGTGTCCCTCCTGTCGTGAGCGGTCAGCGTTTGACGGCGTCGAGTTTCGCGGCGTACGCGTCGAGGCGCGCGAGGACGGCCGGGTCGCGCGTCCGCAACCGCGCCTCGGACAGCCGCAGCCGGGCCTCGGCGAAGTCCCCGGCGTCCGCGTAGGCGCCAGCCGCGAACACGCAGGCGTCCACGTCGAACGGCTGGATCGCCGCGACCTGGTCCCAGTCGGCGGCGGCCTGCCTGAATTCCTTCCGGGCGTTGTGGATTCGCGCCAGGTAGGTGTGGGCCTCGACCGAGGACGGCGTCTCGGCAAGCGCCGCCTCGAATTCGGCGATCGCCAGGTCGAACTCGGCCCGGGCTTCGGCGTGCTTCTTCTTCGGCGTCAGGTCGTAGAACGCCTTGTCGAAGTGGGCGACGGCCGCCTTCATGTGGCTGGCCGGCGGCTGTGAATTGTGGCTGCCGGGCGGGCCGGATTGTGCCGCGGCAATCGATGAAAGGATGAAGACGACGAGCAGCGCGGGCAGGCTCCTGATCATGCGCACCTCCGCGTGCGCCAAGGATAGCACTGTCGTCGGCCGCCTGCTCGCAATCGGCGGCGGGACATTCAGCGGGGCACAATTGTCTGACAATCGGCGGACATCCGCGGCGGGCGAGCGATCTGCGGAGACGGACGACATCGAGAGCGGTCTCGCCCGTCTCCGCCGGCGGACTGGGAGCATTCAGCGGCTGCTACTGACAGGTATATCCCATCACCTCGAGGTGGCTCTGGAACGACGCCAGGTGGTTGAGCGAGGCCGAGAGCAGGTTGTTGTAGACGCTCAGGATGTCGGGCCGAGTCGTCACCGCCATGGCGGCCGTGAGATCTGCGATGTCGATCTCCTCGATCTCGACGCCGACGCACATCGCCTCGCCCAGCGAGAGGTATCCCTGGTTGACCAGGCTCGGGTACAGCTCGATGAACTCATCGACCGCGAAGACGCCGACCGTGGCGTCCGCGGCCGGGTCCGTGACGCCGTAGCGGGCGATCAGCGTTCCGACGGCATCGAAGTGCCGTTGCTCGCTCGGAATGATCTGGCTGAACACCGTCACCCCGTACGTGTCGTTGAGCGTGGTGTAGACGTCGCGCGCGAGTTTCTCTTCTTCGCGCATGTGGGTCAGGTAGTACACCTCGGCGTCGGTCAGCGTCACGGTGGCCGTCGCCGAAGAGATCGCGAGGGTCTTCTGCCCCTTGGCTGCCTGGCCCGGAACGCCCAGGACCAGGATGGCCACCGCCATCGACAGCACGAAGATCAACCCGGTGGAAACAACCTTGCCTCTCATGATGACTCCCCTTCTTTCTTCAGCCACGGTTCCCTTGCTGCTTTGCGCGGCTTCGACCGCCCGTGCCGGCTCTGCCTTTCCCTGCCGTTCGAGAGTGACTCAAGCGCGGGCCCTGGCCAATCAGCCGGACTCGGATGTTCGTGTAGGACGGACGGCCATAGTTGTGCTGGGGGGTGTCTTACACGCGGCACCCCGATGGTCTATCCTCGGTGGTGGATGCTCTACAGGGTTCTGGCCGACTCGGTCGTGCTCGCGCACCTCGCCTTCGTCCTGTTCGTCGTCTGCGGGGGCGCGGCGGTGCTGCGCTGGCCGCGGCTCGCGTGGGTCCACCTCCCGGCGGCCGCGTGGGGCGCGCTCGTCGAGTACGCGGGCTGGATCTGCCCGTTGACGCCGCTCGAGAACGCGCTGCGCCTGGCGGGCGGCCAGGCGGCCTACACCGGGGATTTCGTCCAGCACTACGTCATCCCGGTGCTGTATCCCGACGTGCTGACGCGCGGCATGCAGATCGGGCTCGGGACGCTGGTCGTGCTGGTGAACGCCGGGTTCTACTGGGAGCTCGCGCGGCGGGCCCGGCGACGGGCCCGGCGGAGGGCGGGATGAGCGGCGAGGTCCTGGCGATCCGCGTCGAGTGCTACGCGGGGCACCGCGGCGTCAGCGCGGCGTCCTGCCGAGGACGGCCGGCAACACGAACGACACGATCGTCGCCGCCGCGAAGAAGATCGCGAACGCCACGAGGGCCACGTGGAGCGCCATCTTCCGCGGGTCCTGGTCGGGCCGCCGTCTTCGCCGGCGGTATTCCGCGTAGCTGATCACGTACGCCGCGGCCGCGGCCAGCGCGCCGAACACCGCGCCGAGGGCCAGGAAGAGCGGGAGCAGGGGATGAACGGTCGGCATCGTCAGGACACCAGCATACACGGTTGCCGTGCCGGTTGCCCGCGTGCCGTCGTGGCCGGTCTTCTCGCGCATGCCGTACCTTCGCCGGGCTGGCCAGCGGCGAGACGGCCCGTGCACTCCGGCGCGCCGCAATCAGACTGCAAAAGTCCGAAGGTTGACTGTCAGCGCTCTCGGCCTTGAAAGTCTCCCCGTGACGCGACATTCGACGCGCGTCGCGCGTATTCGCGCCATTCCCGCGCCGAGCGCATGGCGCCCTTATTGCTCTACAAATCCTTCCGGCCAGACCTTGGCCTCGCAGTAACCATTCCCAACGAACCAGGCCGCCTGCCGGCAGCCCGGGAGCGCGGACAGGCTCCGTCGTTCTCGATCGAGGCCGCGGATCGGTCCGCGACCAAGGGGGGATTCCGATGATCCGCAGACGTTCCCTCGTGCTCGGATTGCTGTGCATGGCCGTCGCCCTGTCCGCGTCGCCGCAACCCGGGCGGAACGGCGCCGGGCTGGATGCCTTCCAGGGCGCCCTCGCGAAGGAGGGTTTCGACGCGCATGCGGCCCCGATGACCTTCGTCGATCTGGCACAGCAGTACTGCGCCGGCACGATGGCTTCGGCGCAGTTCATGAACCTGGATGCGCCGTACCTGGCCGTCCGTCCGTGGAAGTCGGCCGAGGAGCTGCAGACCGAGAGCCAGCTGGCGATCGGGACGCCTCCGATCCCGCCGGCGTCCGAGGCGTTCCGGCTGCGGCCCGATGAGGCCATCGTCCTGATCGGATTGACGCCCCCGCCGGCCAAGTACTTCAGCTACACCCCGTATCTCATGCGGAAGGCGTACCCGCAAGGCATCGCCAAGAGCTTCTCCAGCCTCGGCGACTCCGTCAACCTCCGCACGATCCATGCTCCCGGAACGCCGTTCAACCAGCCCATCGTCCTGATCTTCACGCCCGACCGGGGAACCGACGCGCGGGTTCGCCACGCGCTCCAGGTGGCCGGCTATCCCGTGTCGATCATCCACACGGTGGTCATCCCCTCGTCGATGCTCAACCTGGGCCTCGGCGCAGGCGCCGACACGCTCGTGATCGCGCAGCGGATTGCGCAGTGGCAGGACCCGGCCGCTGGCGCCAGTTACCTCGCCCATCCGTCGCTGACCGGCTTCCGCGTCACGCCTCGGGCGAGCGCGACGCCGGACCCGTTCCCCGTTCCGCCGCTGCGCGTCCGCGGCACCGGCCGGACGGAGATGGACCTGATGAACAAGCTAGGCGAACTGCGCGCCGGCATCATCGAGGCGAATCCGGCGCTGTCTGCCACCGAGTACGTCGCCCGGCCCGTGGCCTACGACGGCTACGACTACATCCAGCGTGCCGCCGACCCCTTCGGCGACACTCGCGACACGCTCTACCTGGCGGCCGGCTACTTCCCGCCCCTGGGCTGGACCGACGCCATGACGCTGGCCGACGACGAGTTCCTGATCGTGTACGGGCCGAATCACGTGGCCACCGGGAAGGTGACCTACGTGAACATCAACGCCTATTCCAGCGTGAAGGGGCAGCTGGCGCTCGGCAGCGTGTACGACGACCAACTGTTCGGGACCGCCGCTCCGTACCTCCAGCCGGGCGATCCGGCGGCCGACCTGATGTACGTCTACAAGCTGGCAAAGGACTGCCACGGCGAGAGCAACTGTCTCTCGCTGTCGACGGGCGAGTGCCCACGCCTGCCGGCTCTCGGCGACACGGATCCCCTGATGGTCGTCACCCGAAGTTATCTCGAGCCGTCCACCAGGGTCGGTCCCGCGTACACGGAGATGCTCTACGACCGCGTGATCAAGTTCTCTCCGCGTCGGTGAGCGGGGCCACCGGCGGGCGAGGCGCGCCGGCGCGGACACGTCGTTCTGCAGTGGCGGGAGGAGGAGACATGAGAGTGCCAAAGGTCAGGCTGCGGTCATTCGGCGTGGTCCTCGGCGGTCTGCTGCTGGCGGCAGGGCTGCTGGCTGCATCGCTGGTCACGGCGGACGCGCGGGCGGATGGGGCGATGGCGGAGCCGCAGGCAGTCGCCATCGGGGAGGAGGCGCTGGTCGGGGCCCTCACGGCGAGCGGGTTCCAGGTCAACGCGGGCTACCCGCTCGTGTACCAGAACGCTTGCAAGGACTACACCTA
>JAJXZZ010000139.1 GCA_021779795.1 Acidobacteriota bacterium
GCCGCGTCCGCCGGCGGCTCGGCCCCGATGGGCGTCGTCAGCACCGGCGGCGACGAAGCCGACGGCTCGGCCTGCGCCTCGCCGGCCCGCGGCGCGACGGTCTGGGCCGGCTGGCGCCACCAGGCGAGCCGCCCGCCGAACCCGAAGTAGACGATCGCGAGGATGAACGGCAGGCTCCACCCGGCGATGCGCCAGATCCGTCCGGCGGCCGGCTGGTCGTCCACGACGATCCGCTCCGGGTTGGCGACGTACGGCGCCGGCTGCTCCTCCACCGAGGCGTCCGGAAAGCGGGCCACGAAGCGCCGCACGGTCTCCTCGGGATCGAGGCCCACCTCGCCCGCGTAGGCGCGGACGAACGACCGGAGGAAGATCCCCCCGGGCAGCCGCGACACGTCGTCGCGCTCGATCGCCTCGAGCGTGGTCACCGGGATCTTGGTGCTGGTCGCGATGTCGCGCACCGACACGCCGGCGCGTTCACGCGCCTCGCGCAGGTCAGCGCCGACTCCGGCAGTTCGCTCGTCAGGCATGTCTCGTCAAGCGTCGTGGAGGTCGAGTCCTCGCGGCAGGCAGGATCGCGGTCGATCTTACCTCATCGCCGGCGCGACGCGAACACCGAAAACAGCTCGGTCAGGCCCGCGGCCACGTTGACCAGGCCGAGGCCGGACACGGCGCCGCGAACGAAGAAGTTCGCCGCCACCGCGCCGATCGCCGGCACCGCCTCGGCAAAATAGTTGCGCGCCCAGAATCCCGACCAGGGCACGACCACGAGCAGCAGCCCCGACTCGATGAAGTAGGCCACCAGGAGCAATCGCGTCAGCAGAGACAGCCCTCACGACTTCTGCGACAGCCTGGCGATCTGCCGGGCCACGTCGCGATAGTCTGGCGCGTCGGCCTGGAGCTCGATGAGAACGGCCAGCGCCCGTTCTGTTTCACCGGCCTCGGCCAGCAACAACCCCAGATCATAAAGCAGTTCGTGGCTTTCGGCAGTCCCTGCCTGCGAGGATTCGGCGGCCCGCTCGAGCCACTCGATCGCCTCCCTGGCATGGCCGAGGCGGCGGTGGATGCGGGCGAGCTCGGTGGCCGCCCGCAGCCGGTGGCGCGCCGAGCGCGCCGCCCGCTCGAACAGGTGGATCGCCCGGTCGGTCTTCCCGTCCTCCTCGAGGGTCAGCGCCTGCTGGAGCTGGGCGGTCGAGTCCCGGCCCACGCGCTTGACGGCCTCGTCCCGGAATCCCTCGAACACCCGCTCGAGCCCGGCCAGCGCCGCCGGCGGCCGAACCGACGAGGTCCCCCCGTCGAGCCCGACCTCCTCCCAGGACCCGGGGGTGCCGCCCAGGTCGATCTCGATCGCGCCGTCGTCCTCGTCCTCCGACGGCTTCCCGGCCTGGCTCGCCGGGGCCGGGGACGGCTCGGGACGCGGAGCGGGAGCCGCCTCCACGGGAACGGCAGGCGCCACGGGAGCCGCGGCGGCGGGCTGCGCGGCGGCGGGCTCGGGGACGGCGACCGGCGGCGGCTCAGGCGTGAGCGGCTTGGCCAGCTCGTTGAAGCTGAAGTCGAGCATCAGGTCGGTGCTCGTGAACGGCGACTCGCCGCTCAGGCGGTCGGCGATCACGCCCTCGGGGTCGGGCTCGCCGAGCATCACCAGGGCCTTGCGGAACCGCTCGATGTTGGACGGCTCCCAGGGCTCGCGCGCGAACAGGTCTTCGGCGATGACGCGGGCTTCGAGCGCCTGCCCCTGCTCGAGGTAGGCGTCGGCCAGCCGGGCCTGCGTCTCGTACATCGCCGCCCCGAACCCGCCGTCCACGCAGACCTCGACGAGCTTCATCAGGGCCGGCACGTGGCCCGGCACCTGCGAGACGTACTCGGTGAGGCCCGCCGCCGCCGCGGAGAGGTCGCCGCCGGACACGGCCGCATCCGCGGCCGTGTCGATGCAGGCGAAGCCGGCCTCGGCATCGACGCCGCTGAGGCGCTGGCCGAGGTGCATCAACTCGTTCCACCGGCCCGGCGCCTCGGCGACGAACCGGCCGGCGGCCTCGCGGCCCTCGGACCGGCGTCCCGTCCGCAGCTCGGTTTCCACCAGGCCGAGCAGCAGCTCGGGGTCCGTGACGTCGCCCGACAGCAGGACGCGGGCGCGATCGAAATCGGCGCGGCCGACGTGGCTGCGCACCAGCTGCCGCCTCGTCTCGAGGTCGGCGGGGTCCTGGTCGAGCGCCCACTGCAGCACCTGCAGCGCCTCGTCGCCCTGGCCGCGCGCGTAGTACTCGGCGGCGATCACCTTGTACTCGGCGGCGGCCGATGCGAACTGAACCGCCTGCTGGAGGTCGCCGGCCTCGACCAGGCGGGCCGCCAGGTCGGCGCGCACCGCGTGATTGTCGGGCTCGAGCTTCGCCGCCTCGCGCAGCGCCCGGAGCGCCTCGTCGCGCTGTCCCCGGCGCCCGTGCTCCGCCGCGATCTCCATGAGCCGATCGACCGCCCCGTGGACGTTGCCGAGCTCGGCAGCGGCGAGCGCCGCCGACAGGCCGGTCCCGAGGTCGGCCGGGTCGAGCAGGCCGAGCTTGAGGTGGATCTCGGCGGCCCCGACCTTGTCGCCGCGGCGCAGCCGCCGCTCGGCGACGTGCACGAGGGCCGCTTTCGCGTCGGCGGCGAGGCCCTGCTGCTCGGCGATCTCGGCCATCCGGAGCCCGGCGTGGTCGTCGTCGCTCGAGAGCTTGAGGATCTTCTTGTAGACGGCGGCCGCGCGCGGGTAGAACCCCTCGGCGAAGAAGAAGTCGGCGATCCGGGTGAAGTGCTCGACTCCGCCCTCGGTCTGGCCGGCGCGCACGAGCAGGTCGCCGACGGCGTTGACCGTGCTCCAGTCCTGCGGCTGCTCCGCGAGGATCCGGTTGTACTCGGCGATCGCCTGGTCGAGGCGACCCTGGCGCAGGAACTTCTCGGCCTTTCTCAGCGTGGCGTTGCGGTCGATGGCCACCGTACCCTCTCCCAGAGCTGGCGCGACGGGGTTCACGGACTGGGTCTCACCGTGAACTATCGGCAGGAAGCGGACGCTTCGCCAGCCCCCGGGCCGGCCCGGCCGTTCAGTCGAACAGGGAGGGCACGCGGAAGGAGCGGCGGTGGGCCTCGGAATAGCCGAACCGGGAGATCGCCAGGGCGTGGTCGGGCGTCGGGTATCCCTTGTGGCGGTCGAACCCGTAGCGGGGGTCGGCCTCGTGCAGGTCCTGCATCAGCCGGTCCCGCGTCACCTTGGCCACGATCGAAGCGGCCGCGATGGCCGAGCAGCGCGCGTCCCCGTGGACGATGCCCCGCTGGGCCACGGGCAGGCCGGGCACGTGGAACGCGTCCACGAGCGCGAAATCCGGGAGGGGAACGAGCGCGAGGATGGCCTTCCGCATGGCGAGCAGCGAGGCCTGGCGAATGTTGATCCGGTCGATCTCCGCGGGCCCGACCGAGCCGACGGCCCACGCCAGGGCCTGCCCGGTGATCGCCTCGCAGAGGCGCTCGCGGGCGGCCGGCGACAGGCACTTGGAGTCGCGGAGGCCGGGGATGTGTCGGTCGGGATCGAGGACGACGGCCGCGGCCATGACCGGCCCGGCCAGGCAGCCCCGCCCCACTTCGTCCACGCCGGCCACGTGCACGAACCCCCAGCGGCGGAGGCTGTTCTCGACGGCGCGATCGGCGCGGGGGCGAGGGGTGGCCATGAGGGCCGGCCTGCGGCCCGCGACCTGCGACCGGCGACAGTGTCCCGCGTGACGCTGCCGCAAGCCGCCAGACGCGAGCCGCGGACCGCTTACGCCGTCCGCTTGGCTTCCTTCATGCGGGCGGCCTTGCCCTTCAGCTCGCGCAGGAAGTACAGCTTCGCGCGCCGCACGCGGGCGGAGCGGACGACGTCCACGTGGTCGATGATCGGCGAGTGCAGGGGGAAGATCCGCTCGACGCCCTGGCCGAACGAGATCTTGCGCACCGTGAAGGTCGCGCGGGCCCCGCCGCGGTGCAGGCCGATGACGATTCCCTCGAACACCTGGATCCGTTCCTTGTCCCCCTCGCGCACCTTCACGTGGACACGGACCGTGTCGCCCGACTTCATCTGGGGCCGTGGCTTCACCTGCCCGCGCTCAACCGCTTCAATCGCCCGCATCGTCAATCTCCTTCTGTCGTGCCTGCATCAGTTCGCGCGCGATGGCGCGCTCTTCGTCGTCCAGTTCCGCCGTGGCCAGCAGGTCGGGTCGCCGGGCCAGCGTCCGCGCCACCGCCTGCCGCTTCCTCCACCGCCTGACCTGCTCGTGGTGCCCCGACAGCAGCACGTCGGGCACCCTGGCGCCCCGGAACTCGGCCGGCCGCGTGTAGTGCGGGTAGTCGAGCAGCCCGCGCGTGAACGACTCCAGCTCGACCGACTGCTCGTCGCCCACCGCGCCGGGCAGCAGCCGCGTCACGGCGTCGAGCACCACCAGCGCCGGCAGCTCGCCGCCGGTCAGGACGTAGTCGCCGATCGACAGCTCCTCGGTCGCCACGCGGTCGCGGACGCGCTCGTCCACGCCCTCGTAGCGGCCGCAGAGCACGACGACGTGCCCGAGCCGGCTGAGCCGCCCCGCGTCGGCCTGCCGGAACGGCCGCCCCTGCGGCGAGGTCAGCACCACGGCGTCCGGCTCGCCCCGCGTCTCCCTCACGTGATCGACCGCCCGGAACAGCGGCGCCGGCTTCAGCACCATGCCCGGCCCGCCGCCGTAGGCGACGTCGTCCACCGTCCGGTGACGGTCGTCGGTGAACGCCCTCAGGTCCACGACCTGCAGGTCCACCAGCCCCCGCTCGATGGCGCGGCCCAGGATGCCCTCGCGGGTCGGCCCGTCGAACATCCGGGGAAAGATCGTGACGATGTCGAACTTCACGGTCGGCGATTCAAGTCGAGCAGCCCCTCGGGCGGGTCGATGACGATCCGCCGGGCCGCCGTGTCGATAACCACGCAGATCGCCCGGGCCAGCGGGATCAGCGCCTCGCCCGAGCCCGCCTGCACCACCAGCCGGCTCGCGCCCAGCTCCCCCTCGACCTTCGTCACCTCGCCGACGGCGAGGCCGGCCGTCGTCTCGACGCGGCAGCCGACCAGGTCGTGCCGGTAGTACATCCCCTCGGGCAGCTCCTCGAGGTCGGTCACCGGCACGCGCAACTCGACGCCGGCCATGGCCTCGGCGTCGTTCATCGTGCGCACGGTGTCGAGCGCGATGACGGGCCGGCCGAGATGCACGCGCATCGCGGTCACCCGCACCGGCTCGACGCGGCCGTCGCGCCTGGCCAGCAGCTCGGCGCCGACCCGGAACCGCTCCTCGACGAAGTCGGTCTCGGGGTTGACGATCACCTGCCCCCGGTTGCCGTGCGCCCGGGCCACGCGCCCGACGAGCGCGTACTCGTTCCACGCCTCGTCGGTCATCGCCTCGCCGGGGGCGTCGGGGCGCCCGGTCACGCCGATTCCCTGACCTCGAGCATCGCGTCGAAGTCGTGGTACTCGGCGGTGACCTCGACCAGCGTCCGCAGCGCCGACACGGTGCGGCCCTGCCGGCCGATCACGCGCCCGACGTCGTCGGGGGCGACGAACAGCTCGATGACGGCCACGTCCTGGTGGCCGGCCTCGGTCACGCGCACCGCCTCGGGGTCGTCCACCAGGGCGCGCGCGATGACCTCGACCACGTCGCGCGCCTGGCTCACTGCGCGCCCGCCTGCGGCGTGCCGGCCGCCTCCGGGGCGCTGGTCACGTGGCCGGCCAGCAGCGTGCGGACGGTCTGGGACGGCCGGGCGCCGGCCTTGATCCAGTGGGCGATCCGCTCGTGGTTCACGGTCACCGTCGCCGGCACCGTGCGCGGGTTGTAGTGCCCCACGATCTCCACGAAGCTGCCCTCGGTCGCCTGCCGCGTCTCGCACACCACCAGGCGGTAGTGCGCCTGTTTTTTCGCCCCGAACCTGCTCAAACGAATCGCCAGCATCGAACTCCCCTTCGCTTTCGCCAGTGCCCACGTGCCGTCAGTGAACCCGTCCCATCCGCCGGAGCTGCTTCACCGCGCCCCGCCCGCCGCCCATGCCGCCGATCGACTTGAGCATCTTGCGCATCTGCTGGAACTGCCGCAGCAGGCGGTTGATCTCCTCGACCGACGTCCCGCTCCCCCGCGCGATGCGCCGCCGCCGGCTGCCGTCGACCAGGCGGTAGTCGGCCCGCTCGGCGGGCGTCATCGAGTTGATGATCGCCTCGACGCGCGAGAGCTGCCGCTCGTCGGGCCGGTTCTCGGCGAGCGCCTTGAGGTTGCCCATCCCCGGGATCATCCCGAGCACGGACTCGAGCGGCCCCATCTTCCGGAGCGTCCGCAGCTGGTCCCGGAAGTCCTCGAGCGTGAACTCGTCGCGCCGGATCTTCCGCTCGAGCCGCGCGGCGTCCTCCTGGTCGATCGCCTGCTCGGCCTTCTCGATGAGCGACAGCACGTCGCCCATGCCGAGCAGCCGCGACACGAGCCGATCGGCGTGGAACGGCTCGATGTCCTCGAGCCGCTCGCCGCTGCCCACGAACGCGATCGGCACGCCGACGACCGCCACGACCGACAGCGCGGCGCCGCCGCGGGCGTCGCCGTCGAGCTTGCTCAGCATCACGCCCGTGACGCCGATCCGGCGGTTGAACTCGCCCGCGCTCTTGATCGCGTCCTGGCCGGTCATCGCGTCGGCCACGTAGATCAGGTCGGACGGCGCCACCGCCGCCTTGATCGCCTGCAGCTCGCCCATCAGCTCGTCGTCGATGTGCAGCCGGCCGGCGGTGTCGACGATGACGACGTCGAACCCGAGGTTCCTGGCCTCGACGAGGGCGTCGGCGGCGCGCCGCACCGGGTCCATCTGGCCGGGCGGGTCGAACACGCGCAGCGACGCCTGGCGCCCGAGCACGTTGAGCTGCTGGATCGCCGCCGGGCGCCGCACGTCGGTCGACACCAGGATCGGGTGCCGCCCCTGCCGCGCCAGCCACGTCCCCAGCTTGCCCGCCGTCGTCGTCTTGCCCGAGCCCTGCAGCCCCAGCAGCAGGACGACGCGCGGCGAAGCCGACGTCGGCTGCAGGCCGCCCCCGGCGTCGCCGAACAGCGCGATCATCTCGTCGCGGACGATGCGCACGACCTGCTGCGCCGGCGTGAGGCTCTTCAGGACGTCCTGGCCCATGGCGCGGTCGCGGACCCGGTCCACGAACGCCTTGACCACCTTGAAGTTGACGTCCGCCTCGAGCAGCGCCATGCGAATCTCGCGAAGCGCCGACTCGATCGTCGCCTCCGTCAGGCGCGCCTCTCCCCGGAGGGACCGAAACACGCCCTGGAGGCGATCACTGAGGGTATCGAACATGACGCCGGCTGCCGGGACACACGTGCCCTAACCCCATGTCGGGCAAACCCTTATCGTAGGCGGGCTCGACCCGCCCTGTCAACCGGTCGCGCGACCGCCCGCCCGGGCCGCCTGCGATTCCCCTTGCCCGGCGCCAGCCGGATGCGTAGCATTCCGGACTGAGTCACCGAGGAGCGACACCCTACCATGGCGCGATGGAGCGACGCGGTCGTAGCGCTGGTCGAGGAGCAGGGCATCACGCAGGTCGAACTGGCCCGCCTGGCCGGCCTGCACCCCGACACGGTCAGCCACGTCGTCCACGGCGGCCATTGCTCGACCGAGACGCTCGAGAAGCTCGCGGCCGCGCTGGGCGTGGACATCGGCGAGCTGTTCGCCCCGCCGCCCGACGAGCGGACCGTCGCGCTGCAGCGCGACCGGATCATCGGCGCGGTCCTGCGGGAGCTGTCCACGGCCGTCTCGGCGGCGGTCTCCCAGGAACTGGCCGATCGGCAGAAGCGCCGCGTGCCGAAGCGGCACGACGTCGAGGTCAAGCTGCCGT
>JAJXZZ010000140.1 GCA_021779795.1 Acidobacteriota bacterium
TGGCCACGGTCCCGAACGGCGCCTCCGGCGCCTCGCCGCCCCGCGCCGCCTCGGCCAGGCGGCTGATGTAGGGGAAGAGCATCCGCTCCTCCTTCGCCATGTGCGCCAGCAGGTCGGCCGCCACGAGGTCGAACCGGTCGGCGATCTCGCGGACCTCGGGGTGGCGCGCGCCGTGCACCTCGGCCACCTTGCGCGTGTGCGCCTGCATCGGCGCGGCCGCCTGGCGGACGTAGGCGTGATGGTTGTTGACGATGAAGGCCGCGAGGAAGTCGAGGTCCCAGGCGCCGAACCGGGGCTGGTCGCCGGCCGACGCCAGCGCGGCCTCGAGCTCGGCCGCCACCTGCCCGGCGTCCACGCCCTTCTCGCGGCAGGCGTCGCCCACGGGGCGGTCGCCGCCGCAGCAGAAGTCGATGCCGTGGCGTTCGAACACCGCCGCGGCCCGGTAGTCGTCGGCCACGATCCGACGAATCGTCATGTCCACGTTCAGCATGCCTGGGGACTCCTTCCGGGCCGCGCGCGCGGCCCCGTCACGTCTCGTCCGCGCGGCCGTGCCAGAGGATCTTGCCGTCCTCGATCTCGAGCACGCCGCGCTGCTCCATCGCCTTGATCGACCGGACCACCGTCTCGACGCGCAGGCCCGTCATGTCGGCGAGCTGCTGGCGCGTCAGGCCGACGCGGTAGGGCCGGGAGAGCCCGGCCGGGTCCGCGCTGCGCAGGTAGCCGATGAGCGTCGCCAGCCGGTGCTCCGCCTCCTCGACGGCGATCTCGGCCAGCATCATCGACTTGTAGACCAGGCGGCCGCTCAAAACCCTGGTCAGCTCGAGGTGGATCGCGGGGTGCTCGGCCAGCAGCCTGAGAAAGGCCGGCCGCCCGCACGACCAGACCT
The DNA here is from genome assembly GCA_021779795.1 of Acidobacteriota bacterium. Classification (GTDB taxonomy): domain Bacteria; phylum Acidobacteriota; class Vicinamibacteria; order Vicinamibacterales; family Fen-181; genus FEN-299. Next base: position 887 of record JAJXZZ010000140.1, read on the forward strand.
CGCTGTCCTCGACGGCGACGGCCGCGGCCGGGTACGGCACGTCGTTGAAGAACGGGGGCTCGCCGAAGCTCTGGCCCTCGGTGAACAGGCCCTGGACGAACTCGCGGCCCTGCTCGTTGCCGCTCACCATCTTCACGCGGCCGCTCTTCACCTGGTAGAAACGGCTCGCCGTCTCGCCCTGGTCGAAGAGCGTGTCCCCCTTGCGGAGGCGCACGACGCGGGCGCCGTAGGCGAGCCAGACGCTGTCCGGAATCATCGGCGTTGACATCAGTCTAGGACCGTTGAGGCAGCGGGTTCATGACGCAGATCACCGGCGCGGCCCAGCCGTCCCCGGGGCGGGGCGACAGGCGGTCGCGCCGCGTCGTGGAGGGCTGGCAGCACGGCGACGAGGTGGAGACGACACGACGAGACGACGGCGGGCGGGCGCCGCCCGGGCGGCGCCCGCCGCGCGCTACTTGCTGGTGATCGACAGGAGGATGAGCGGGTTCCGCCCGCGGCGCTCGAGCGTGTAGGTCACGCCCCGCGGCACGACGACGAGCGCGCCAGCGTCGAGCGACCGGTCGCGGCCCTTGGCGCGCAGCGCGCCCTGGCCCGCGACCACGTACAGCATCTCGTCGGTGTCGGCCCGGCCCCGCTCCGCGCTCTGCTCCCGCACCTGGACGACGGCGGCCGTCATGACGGGCGCGTGGCCGACCACCGTCTCCTTCTCCCGCTCGTTGCGGCCGATCAGGTTCTCCTCGATCCAGTCGGGCAGCGCCACCAGGTCGATCGAGGCGTTCGGGTCGGCCGCGACCGACGGCCGGCAGTCGGGCACGGCCGGCGGGGGCGGGGGCGGCTCGACCGGCTTGGCGGGCGCCGTGTCGAGCGCCACGTCCACCTCGGCCGGCGGCCCGGCCTTCACGAACACCTCCCGCTCGAACGTGATGTAGCCGGGCGCTTCCAAGCGCAGGCGGTAGGTTCCCGGCCTGAGGGTCTCGAAGCGCAGGGCGCCGTCGGGCGAGGTGCGCCCCTCCCGCGACACCGGGCCGCTCATGACGACGAGGGCGTCGGGGATCGTCTTGCCCACCATGTCGGTCACGAGCAGCCTGATGGCGTCGCGCCCGGCAGCAGGGCGCGCGGCCGGCCGCTGCGCGGGGCGCGGCGCCGGCGGTTTGGCCCCCTGGGCCGCCGCCGGCGCGGCAGGCTTCGGCGCCGGGGCCTGGGCCCCGCTCATCGACACGTTCCCGGCGAGCAGTATGGCCGCGAGGGCCAGCGACACGCGAAGATTCATCATCGGGATCTCCTGGTTGCGCGTACTCGCTGATTGTAATCCTCACTCCCGCCCCGGCGGCGATCGGGCGGGCCCGGCGCCTTGACAGGGGCGCGCGGCTCAGCACACGATGCGAAGCGATGCCGCCGCGCGTCCGCGTCTTCGCTCCCGCCAGTGTCAGCAACGTCGGCCCGGGGTTCGATGTCCTCGGCTTCGCGCTCGAACGGCCGGGGGACGTCGTCGAGGCCGAGGCGGCCGACGAGCCGGGCGTCCGCATCGTCGAGGTCGCCGGCGACGGCGGCGAGCTGTCGACCGACCCCGATCGGAACGTGGCAGGCGTGGCGGCGCGGTCGGCCCTGTCGGCGCTGCGCGGCATCGGGGCGGCCGCGCCCGACGCGGGCGTCCGCCTCCGCGTGCACAAGCGGATGCCGCTCGCCAGCGGCCTCGGCAGCTCCGCGGCCAGCAGCGTGGCCGGCGCCCTGGCGGTCAACGAACTGTTCGGCCGTCCGCTCGAGCGGCGCGCGCTGCTCGATCACGCGCTGGCCGGCGAGGCGGTGGCGTCGGGATCGGCGCACGCCGACAACGTGGCGCCCAGCCTGTTCGGGGGGTTCGTGCTCATCCGGACGTACGACCCGATCGACGTGATCGACCTGCCGGTCCCCGAGGGGCTGCGCGTCGCCGTCGTCCATCCCCACTGCCGCGTGGAGACGTCGAAGGCGAGGGCGCTGCTGCACGGGCACCCGTTCACCATCGAGCAGGCCGTGGCCAACCTCGGCAACCTGGCGGCCCTCGTCGTCGGGCTTCACCGCAAAGACCTGGACCTCGTCGGCCGCAGCATCGAGGACCGGATGGTCGAGCCGCTGCGGGCGCCACTCATCCCGGGCTTCGCGGCGGTCAAGGCGGCGGCGAGGCGGGCCGGGGCGCTCGGCTGCTCCATCTCGGGGTCCGGCCCCTCGGTGTTCGCCCTGGCCGACGGCGACGAGACCGCCGCGCGCGCGGCCGCGGCGATGGTGGACGCCTTCCGCGACGCGGCGGGCCTCGACGCCGAGAGCTACGTCGGCCCGATCGACGGCGCCGGCGCCCGCCGGATCGACGAACCATGATCCTCCGGAGCACCGCGCACGCCTCGCCCGACGTCACGTTCGCCGACGCGCTGCTCCGCGGGCTGGCGCCGGACGGCGGCCTCTACCTGCCCGTGGCGCTGCCCACGCTCCCGCCCGGCGCCCCGGCGTCCTGGCAGGGCCTCCCGGTGGCCGACATCGCCTCGCGCGTGCTCGGGCACCTGGTGGGCGACGAGCTCCATCGAGACGCCTTCGACGCGCTGGTCCGCGACGCGTTCGACTTCCCGTCGCCGACCGTGCCGCTCGGCGACGGCCTGGCGGTGCTCGAGCTGTTCCACGGGCCGACGCTGGCGTTCAAGGACTTCGGCGCGCGGTTCCTCGCGCGGGCCTTCGGCCACGTGCTCGCCGCGCGCGGCGAGCGCGCCACGATCCTCGTCGCGACCTCCGGCGACACGGGCAGCGCCGTCGCCCTCGGCTTCCACGGCGTGCCGCGCGTCCGGGTGGTGGTGCTCTACCCCGCCGGCAAGGTGTCGCGCTTCCAGGAGGCGCAGATGGCCACGCTCGGCGGCAACGTGACGGCCGTGCGCGTGCCGGGGGCGTTCGACGACTGCCAGCGCCTGGTCAAGCGCGCGTTCCTCGATCCGTCCCTCGCCGACCTGAAGCTGTCGTCGGCCAACTCGATCAACATCGGGCGGCTGCTGCCGCAGGCGGTGTACTACTTCGCCGGCTGGCTTGCCGCGGGCGGGCCGGAGGCCGGCGAGGTCGTCTTCTCGGTGCCGAGCGGGAACCTGGGCAACCTCACCGCCGGCGTGATCGCGCAGCGAATCGGCCTGCCCGTCGGCCGGTTCGTGACCGCCTGCAACGTCAACGACGTGCTGCCCGAGTACCTGCGCACGGGCGCCTACCGCGCCCGGCCCGCGCGCCCGACGCTGTCGAACGCCATGGACGTGGGCGACCCGAGCAACTTCGCGAGGCTGGCCGCGCTGCACGGGGGAACGCTGGACGCCATGCGGGCAAACCTCTGGGGCGTGTCAGTTGGCGAGGAAGAGACGCGGCAGGCCATCCGGAAGACGTACGAGGCCGGCGGGTACGTGATCGATCCGCACGGCGCCGTGGCGCTGGCCGGGGCCCAGCGCTTCAGGCGCGAAACCGGCGAGCGGCGGACGATCGTCGCCCTGGCGACGGCCCACCCGGCGAAGTTCGGCGACGTGATTCGGGAGGAACTCGGATTCGTCCCCGACCTGCCCGAGCCGTGGCGCGACTGGACGTCGCGCCCCCTGCTGGCGCGCGACCTGGCAACGACCGAGTACGAGGAGTTCCGCGACAGCCTGCGCCAGGCCGCGGCGGCCTGAGACCTCCCGGCCCCGCGCGCGGCTTCAGGGCCTGCCCTACGACGGCTTCGCGTAATAGGTCAGCGACAGGACGTAGTTCAGCGTGTAGCCCGGCGCGAACCCCGTCGGGTCCCACATCTTGACGCAGAAGTTCCCTTCGACCGACGCCGTGGCCGTGAACACGGTTCCCGGCGTGGCCGCCGTCGTCTGCAGCACCCGCGTGCAGGAGACGCCGTCCCAGGTGCCGAGCGCCATGCCCAGCGGCGGATAGAGGGTGGAAGGATCCAGCGACACCAGCGTGAGCGTGACCAGGCCGGGCATGGCGTGGAACACGTACGGGGCGGTGTCCGGACTCGATCCGCCGGTCGTGAGCGACCCGTTAATCGGGACCGTCGTCAGCGTGCTGGTCGCAGTGGACGTGGTGGTGGTCGTCGTGGTCGTCGTCGACGGGGCCGTCGGAGAACCACAACCGGCCGCGAGCAGGGCCGCCACGGGCAGCGCGACGAGCAGGGCGCGGGACACGGATCGAATCATTCCTGGCTCCAGAGCGAGAACCGATGGTCCGGCGTTCCGGGCGCGGACCTGCTCAAGGTTAGCAGATCACGCGCAACCTGTGCCACTGCGGACCGCGCCGCCGGAAACGCCCGGCGGACATCCCCCGCCGCCCCGGACGCGCGTCTCCACCCCGAAACCCGGCCCGGCGGGGTAGTACACGTGGTTAGACTGCGGGATCCGGCCGACGGTCTGCCGTTACGGCCGGCGGTGGACGATTTTCCCGCCGACCAGCGTCAGCTCGACGGTGAGGCGCCGGAGGTCCTCGGCCGCGACGCGGAACGGGTCGTCGGAGAGCAGGACGAGGTCGGCCAGCATGCCGGCGGCGATGGTCCCCTTCTCGCGCTCGGCGAACTCGGCGTGCGCCGAGCCCCGGGTGTAAGCCTCGAGCGCCTCGGCCACGCTCACCTTCTGCCCCGGCACCCAGCCTCCCGGGCGCCGGCCGTCCAGGGTGGCCCGCGTCACCGCGGCGTACACCGTCCGGAGCGGGTCGATCGGCGCCACGGGCCAGTCGGTGCCGAACGCCAGGCGCACCCCGTGGTCCAGGAACGACCGGAAGGCGAAGGCGGTCCGGGCCCGCTCCGCCCCGATGCGCGGCTCGGCCCACCGGCCGTCGTCGATCGCATGGCAGGGCTGGACCGACGCGATGACGCCGAGCGCCGCGTAGCGCTCGAAGTCGGCCGGCACGAGGTGCTGGGAGTGCTCGACCCGGAACCGGCGGTCGCGCGGGCCGTTGGCGCGCGCCACGTCGGCGAACAGGTCGAGCACCATCGAGACCGCCCGGTCGCCGATGGCGTGGATGCACAGCTGCTCACCGGCCCGGTCGATGGCGACGAGCCGGTCGCGCATCCGGTCGAGCGGCTGCATCTCGTCCGAGAGCAGCCCGCGCCAGCCCGGCGCGTCCGAGTACGGTTCGAAGAAGAGAGCCGTCGACGACCCGAGCGAGCCGTCGGCAAACCCCTTGGCGCCGCCGACGCGGAAGAACGGCGTGCCGGGCGCGGCAGATGGACCGGGCGCGCCCCCCGCAAGCTGCTCCGCGAGCGCGCGCTCGAGCGGAACGGCGCGGATGCGCGCCGTCAGTTGGCCGCGTTCCGCCGCCTCCGCGTAGACCGCAACGTCGTCCGGATCCGGCCCCATGTCCTGCACGCTGGTCACGCCGTGGGCGGCCAGGTAAGCCAGGGCGCGCCGGAGCGTGCGCGCCCGTCGCGCCGCGTCCGCGGGCGGGATGACGCTTGCCGCGAGCCGCTGCGCCGCGTCCTTGAGCAGGCCGGTCGGCCTGCCCTGCCCGTCCCTGAGGATCGCGCCGCCCGGCGGGTCGGGGGTTGCCCCGGTCACGCCCGCCAGGCGCAGGGCGACCGAGTTGGCCAGCGACATGTGCTCGTCGTAGCGGTGGACGAAGACGGGCGTGTCGGGGGCCACCGCGTCCACGATGTCGCGCGTCGGAAGCGGCGCGCCCGGCCACGCGTGTTCGTCCCAGTTTCCTCCGAGCACCCACTCGCCCGGGCCCGACTGCCTGGCCCGCTCGCCGATGCGGCGCGCGAACTCGGCGGGCGACGGGGCGTCCCTCAGGTCCACCTGGTCGAGTTGGGCGCCGCCGGTCATCAGGTGGACGTGCGCGTCGCCGAACCCCGGCATGAGGAAGCGGCCGCCGGCATCGACGATTTCAGCCGCAGGCGAGCGGAGCCGCTCGACCTCGGCGCGGGCGCCAACGGCCAGGATGCGGTCGCCCGCCACCGCGACGGCGTCGGCGTCGGACGCCCGGGCGCCCGCGGTCCAGACGCGGGCGTTGACGATGATCAGGTCCGGAGCAGGAGGCACGGGCATCGGGCCGGATTATAATCCCCGGCCGGAGGACTCCATGACCGTCCGCACCGCCGTCGTCGCCGTCGTCACCGCCGGCCTGGCGCTGGCCGCCAGCCCGGCCTTCACACAGTCGCAGCCGTCCCGCGCGCGCGGCGCGATGGTCGTGTCGCAGAACCGGCTGGCTTCCGAGGCCGGCGCGCAGGCCATCCGCGACGGGGGCACGGCCGTCGACGCCGCGGTGGCGACGGCGTTCGTGCTGGCGGTGACGCACCCGACGGCGGGCAACATCGGCGGCGGCGGATTCCTCGTCTATCGCCCGGCGTCCGGCGCGCCCGAGGCATACGACTTCCGCGAGACGGCGCCGTCCGGCTCGACGGCCACGATGTTCCTCGAAGGGGGAAAGTACAGCGCGGCCCGGCACCACAACAGCTACGTCTCGATCGGCGTGCCGGGCACGGTGGCCGGCCTCTACCTCGCCTGGCAGGAGCACGGGAAGCTGCCGTGGAAGCGCCTGGTCGAACCGGCGGCCGCCCTGGCGCGCGACGGGTTCCCCGTCAGCGAGGGGCTCGCGCGCTCGCTGACGTCGGCCTTGCGGGCGATGGGGCCCTACCCCGCCTCGGTCGCGCAGTTCTCGAAGCACGGCACGCCCTACGAAGCCGGCGAAATCCTGAAGCAGCCCGACCTGGCCCGCACGCTCCGGCGGATCGCCGACCAGGGGCCGGCCGGCTTCTACGAGGGAGAGACGGCCGCGCTCGTCGAGCAGGAGATGGCGGCGCACGGCGGCCTCATCACTCGGGCCGACCTCAAGGCCTACCGGGCGAAGAAGCGCGCGCCGGTCACGGGCACCTACCGCGGGTACGAGATCGTGTCGATGCCGCCGCCCAGCTCGGGCGGCGTCGGCCTCCTCGAGCAGCTCAACATCCTCGAGGGCTACGACCTCGCTTCGCTCGGCTTCCACTCGG
>JAJXZZ010000141.1 GCA_021779795.1 Acidobacteriota bacterium
AGCGTCCGGTAGGCGTTGCAGTCGGCGCGCAGCGAGCACCGGTCGCAGGCCGGCGTCGGCTTGCAGATCCGGCGCCCGTGAAGGATGAGGGTGTCCGACGCCAGCGTCCACGACTCGCGCGGGAGCCGCTCGCAGAGCTGCCGCTCGGCCACCTCGGGATCGTTCGACTGCGCGAGGCCGATCCGGTTGGCGACCCTCAGCACGTGACGGTCCACGGGAAGGCCCGGCACGCCAAGCGCGTGGCCGAGCACGACGTTGGCGGTCTTCCGGCCGACGCCGGGCAGCGCGACGAGGGCCTCCATCGAGGCGGGCACGGCGCCGCCGTGCCTGTCCACCAGCGCCCGCGCCATGCCGGCCAGGGCGCGGGCCTTCTGGCGGAAGAAGCCGGTCGCGTGGATCAGGGCCTCGAGGCTGGCGGGCTCGGCGCCGGCGAGCGCGCGGGCGTCGGGGAACGCCGCGAACAGGGCCGGCGTGACCTCGTTGACGCGGACGTCGGTCGTCTGCGCCGAGAGGATCGTCGCCACCAGCAGCTCGAACGGGTTCGAGTAGGCCAGCTCGGTGTCGGCGTTCGGGTGCTGGCCTTCGAGCTTGCGCAGGATCGCGCGCGCCTCGGCGGGCGTCTTCATGGCCGAACGCTCAGTGCACGGGTCCCTTGCCCCAGCCCTCGGCCGGCGCCTGGTCGGAGAACACGCGGGCGTGCTCCTGCAGGGCCGCGATGAGGCTGGGCACCATCGGCAGCGGCAGCACGACGCGCGCCCGCACGGGGGCGTGCACGACGTGCTGGGCCTCGGCCTCCTTGAGGTCCCGCTCGGTGAGCGGCAGCACCTCGCAGAAGGTCAGGGTGAGGTCGAACGGCGTGTGCGCGATCGCGCAGAAGTTGGCGTAGGTGCGCCGGTCGTCCGGCGACTCGCCGGGCACGATCGTGAAGTTGATTTGCTTCGGGTCGGTCATGACGGATCACGATAGCACGCCGGGTCAGTACTTCCGCATCACCCCGACGACGACGCCCTGGACCTGGATCTGGTCGGGGGCGACGAGGATCGGCCGCATCGTCGGGTTGGCCGGCTGCAGCCTGACCTGGCCGTTCTCGCGGTAGAACTTCTTGAGCGTGACGTCGGAGTTGCCGAGCAGCGCGATCACCATCTCGCCGTTCTCGGCCGTCTTGCGGTCCTCGACGATCACGAAGTCGCCGTCGCGGATCTGCTCGTCGATCATCGACTCGCCGCGCACGCGCAGCACGTAGGTGTCGCGCTTGCCCACGAGATCCTCGGGGACCGCGATCGACTCGGCCGTGGCGATCGCCTCGATCGGGGCGCCGGCGGCGACGTAGCCGAGCAGCGGCAGCTCGACGGCCCGGCCGCCGGCCCGCGTCTGCACCAGCTCGACCGACCGGCTGCGGTTCCAGGCGCGGCGGATGAACCCCTTCTCCTGCAGGTTCGTGAGGTGCTTGTGCACCGTCGCCAGCGAGGAGAGGCTGAAGCGCCGGCCGATTTCCTCGAGGCTGGGCGCGTAGCCGTGCTGCTCGATGAACTCGTTGAGGTAGTCGAGGATTTCTCGCTGGCGTTTGGTCAAGGGCAGCACGGATCCTCCTCTGGCGAAACGGCGACATGATTGTCCGCAAAGGAAAGGCGAAAGTCAAGACCCGGGTGGACGACCCGTCTCCATTGCACCCGGGCGACGCCCCCAGTTAACCTTGAGCGCCCGCGCCGGTCTAATTCCAGAGAGGGCCGGCGTGTGCCGGTCCAGCTTCCGGCGCGAGAGACGACCATGGACGGCGCGGGCACAATCTGCATCGGCACCCGCTGGCCCGCGCGGCCGGGGTCGGGGGACCGGCGCGAAGAGGTGGCGATGGCGGCGGCCCCGGCGGAGAGCCTCGAGACGCTCGACGATCGCGCGCTCGTCGATCTCTGCCTGGGCGGGCGGCGCGAGGCGTTCGACGAGATCGTCGTCCGCCACCGCCGCGCCGTCTACCGCGTGTGCCACCGGTTCGTGGGCAACCATGCCGACGCGTCCGACCTCACGCAGGACACGTTCCTGCGGGCCTTCCGCGGGCTCGACCGGTTCAGAGGCGAGGCCTCGGTCGGCACCTGGCTCTACCGGATTGCCGTCAACCTGTGCCTGAACAAGGTGAGCGCCAAAGTGCCCCGTGCCGAGCCGGTCGAGGAGCGGGAGCTGCCGGCGTCGGGCGAGCCGGACGCGATGAGCCGGCTCATGGAGTCCGAGCGGGCCGCGCGCGTGCGGGCGGCGGTGGCGCAGCTGCCGAAGATGCAGCGCGCGACGCTCGTGCTCAGGGTCTACGAGGAACTGCCGCACCAGGAGATCGCCCGCGTGCTCGGCAGCTCCGTCGGCGCCGTGAAGGCGAACTTCTTCCACGCGCTGCGGAACCTGAAGCGCCTGCTGGAGGGTGACGAGCCATGAGACACCTGTCGCGCGACCAGTGGCTGGCGCTCGTCGAATCGGGCGAGGCGGCGTCGAACGCGCATCTCCGGGAGTGCCCGCGCTGCCGGGCCGAGGTCGAGCAGGCGCGCGCCACGCTGGGGGGCCTTCGCCAGGCCGGCGTGCCCGAGCCGTCGCCGCTCTTCTGGGATCAGCTGTCGGCGCGGATCACCGCCGGTGTCGCGGAGGCGGCCGACCACGCCCGCGCGCGGAGCCGCGGCCGTGCGGGGTGGCCGGTGCTGGCGCCGTTGGCCCTCGTCGTCGTCGCGCTCGTGCTCGCCGTGGCGGTCAACCGGGGCCCGGGTGCGGCGGGCCCTGCGACGAGCCGTCCCGCGGCCGTCGCCGCCGAGGCCTCGGGGGCCGCGGCGTTTGCCGCGCAAGCGCCGGCGCCCGAACTGCCGGCCGCCACGATCGGCGGCGCCGACGAGGGAACGTGGGCGCTGCTCGACGACCTGGCCGGCGACTTCGACGTCGACACGCTCAGCGAGAGCCTCGGCACGTCGGAGTCGGCCGGGGCCGACGTCGGCGTCTACGAACTGAATGCCGGCGAGCGGGCCCGGCTGGCCGAGCTGCTGAAGACGGAGACGGGAAGGGGGCCCGGCCTGTAGCCGGGCCGGCGCCACACCCCGAGAGGACCGAACGATGAACCTGAGACGACTGGCGCTTGCCGCGGGCGTGATCGCGGCGGTTTCGTGGCCGGGTGCGATGGCCGAGGCGCGGCAGGCGGGGACGCCGCCGTCGTATCCGGGGGCGGGCCGGCAGGCGGGGCCCCGCCAGGGGCCGGGCCTGGGCTTGCGGGCGGGACCTCCCGCGCTGACGCCGGGCGAGCTGGAGCGCTGGATGGATTCGTACGAGCTGCTGCAGGCGCAGGAGACGCTCAAGCTCGGCGACGAGCAGTTCCCGCGCTTCGTGCAGCGGCTCAAGGTGCTCCAGGACGTTCGGCGGCGCAACCTGCAGGCCAGGCGGCAGGCGCTGAGCGCCATCGGCGCGCTGCTCAGGGCCACGCCTCCCGACCAGGCGCAGCTGCGCGAGCGGCTGAGGGCGCTGCACGAGATCGACGTCCGGTCGTTCGAGGCGATCCAGAAGGCGTACGCCGGCCTCGACGAGGTGCTCGACGCGGCGCAGCAGGCCCGCTTCAGGCTCTTCGAGGAGGCGCTCGACCGCCGCAAGATCGACCTGTTGATGCGGGCCCGCCAGCGCGCCGGCGGACGCGGTCCGGGCAGGGCGCCTGGCCTCTGACAGGCATGCTACACTCGGAGTCGCCCGCTGTCCGGGCGTCCGACGTGAGCATCGAATCCCGCACGTCCCATCGGCGACGCGCGCTGCTGCTGGCGGCGCTGCTGTCGATCGCGGCCTCGGTGTCGGGCACCGCGCCCCCGCCGACCCGCGCGGACGCGGCCAGGCTGCGCGCGAAAGTCGAGGCGATCGAGCGCAACGGGCAGGCGCGGCGGCCGGCGCCGCTCGTCACCCGGGTGACCGAGCGCGAGGTCAATGCCTACCTCGCCTTCGACGCGCGGGATCAGCTGCCGGCGGGGCTGACCGGTCCCCGCATCCGGATCCTGCCCGACCGCAGCCTCTCGGGGATCGCGACGATCGATCTCGACGCGGTCCGGCGGCAGCAGAAGACGCGCGGCTGGCTCGACCCGCTCAACTACCTCGGCGGCAAGGTGGAGGTGGCCGTCGCCGGGCGGCTCTCCTCGGCCGACGGCCTCGCGCGCTTCGCGCTGGATCGCGCCTCCGTCTCGGGCGTGACGATTCCCAAGTTCGTCGTCCAGGAGCTGCTGTCGTACTACTCCAGGACGCCCGCCAATCCCGGCGGCCTGAACCTCGACGATCCCTACCCGTTGCCGGCCCGGATCCGCCGGATCGACATCCGGCCGGGCGAAGCCCTGGTCAGGCAGTAGCGTCGTGGGCGAGACGCCGTTCTTCGAGACGCCGCTGCGCGCCTTGAGAGGCATCGGCCCCCGGCGCGAACAGGCGCTCGCGAGCGCCGGCCTCGAGACGGTCGGCGACCTGCTGTCGCGGCTCCCGTTCCGGTACGAGGATCGAACCGACTTCGCGCGCGTGGCCGACGCGCGCGAAGGGACGCGGATCACGGTGACCGGCGAGCTGCTGAACTGCCGGCTCAGGTGGACCGGCCGCCGCGGCTTCAAGATCTTCGAGGCCGTGGTCCGTGACGAGTCCGGCTGCCTGCTGGCGGTCTGGCCGAACCAGGCGTTCCGGCAGGACACGCTCCGCGCCCATCAGCGGGTGATCCTCCACGGGCCCGTGACCCGCTACCGCGGCGTGCTGCAGCTCGGCAGCCCCGATGTGGAGATCGTCGAGGACGAGGAGGGAGAGCCGATCCACTCGCGGCGGATCGTGCCGGTGTACGAGCGCACCGGGCCGCTCACCAGCCGCGTGCAGCGCGCGATCCTCTTCGACCTGGTGTCGCGCCTGCCCGACGAGGTCGAGGACCTGTTGCCCGCCCGGCTGCGCGAGCGGCGCGGCCTGCCGGGACGGCGCGCGGCGATCGCCCAGGCGCACTTCCCGCCGGCCGGCACGCCGGCGGCGCTGCTGGCCGCGGGCCGCTCGCCCGCGCAGGTCCGGCTCATCTTCGAGGAGTTCTTCCTGTTCCAGTGCGGCCTCGTCGCGCGCCGCCGCGCGGAGGAGCGGGAGCGCAAGCCGCTGGTCCCGGTGGTGGACGACCGCGTGCGGGCCGCGGCGCGGGCCGTGCTGCCGTTCCCGCTGACGCCGGGTCAGCGGGTCGCGCTGAAGGAGATCGTGGACGACATGCGCCGGCCGCGGCCGATGAACCGCCTGCTGCAGGGGGACGTCGGGTCCGGCAAGACGGCCGTCGCGCTGCTCGCGTCGGTCGTGGCGATGGAGAGCGGCCAGCAGGTGGCCGTCATGGTCCCGACCGGCATCCTGGCCGAGCAGCACCACGACACCATCTCGCGGTGGTTCGGCGCGCGGGGCTACCGCGCGGCGCTGCTGACGGGCTCGACGCCCGCGGCCGAGCGGCGCCGGGTGCTCGACGGGCTGGCGGACGGCACGGTGCAGATCGTGGTCGGCACCCACGCCTTGATCGAGGACGACGTGGCGTTCGCGAGGCTCGGGCTGGTCGTCGTGGACGAGCAGCACCGGTTCGGCGTCGTCCAGCGCGCGGCCCTGCGCGCCAAGGGCGCGCGGCCCGACACGCTCGTGATGACGGCCACGCCGATTCCGCGCACGCTGCAGCTCACGCTGTACGGCGGGCTCGACGTGTCGTCGGTCCGGGGCCTGCCGCCGGGGCGCGTGCCGGTCGAGACGATGGTGCGGCCCGACGCGCGCCGCGACGAGGTTCACGCGTTCCTTCGGCAGCAGGTCGAGCAGGGGCGCCAGGCCTGCGTCGTCTACCCGCTCGTGGAGGAGTCGGAGAAGGTGGACCTGCGTGCCGCGACGGCCATGGCGGACCACCTGGCCCAGGACGTCTTCCCCGAGTTCCGCGTCGGCCTGCTGCACGGCCGGATGCGGTCCCAGGCGAAGGACGAGGCGATGCGGCGCTTCGCGGCCGGGCAGATCGACGTCCTGGTGTCCACGACCGTCGTCGAGGTTGGCATCGACGTGCCGAACCTGGCCGTCATGGTGGTCGAGCACGCCGAGCGGTTCGGCCTCTCGCAGCTGCATCAGCTGCGCGGGCGCGCCGGAAGGAGCGCGCGGAAGGGGTATTGCGTCCTGCTGCACCAGTCGCCGCTGCCCGACGAGGCCGCGGCCCGGCTGGGCGCGCTCGAGGCGACGGCCGACGGGTTCGCCGTCGCGGAGAAGGACCTGGAGATCAGGGGAGCCGGCGATGTGGCGGGTACGCGCCAGGCCGGGATGCCGACGCTCAGGATCGGCAACCTGTCGCGCGACGGCGACCTGATGGCCGAGGCGGCCGACGCCGCGCGCGAGTGGATGACGGGTGACGGGCCGGAGGCGGCGCGCCTGGAGGCGTTCGTGCGCGGGCGGTGGCCGCGCCAGTTCGGCCTGATGAACGTGGGGTAGGGCGGAGACATGCGGATCATCGCCGGCAGCCTGAAGGGGAGGCGACTGCGGACGCCGTCGTGGGACGGGCTGCGGCCGACGTCCGACCGGCTGCGCGAGACGCTGTTCAACGTGCTCGCCGGCCGCGTGGCGGGCGCCCTCGTGCTCGACGGCTATGCCGGCACCGGGGCCCTGGGGATCGAGGCGCTCAGCCGCGGCGCCGCGGGCGTCGTCTTCGTGGAGCGCGACCGGCGCGCGGCGGCGCTCGTGGCCGAGAACCTGCGCCACTGCGGCGTGTCGGAGGGCTGTGCTATCATTCGCGCGGACGTCGGGCGGATGAGCCGGCCGGCCGGCTCACGGCCGTTCGACGTGATCCTGCTCGACCCGCCGTACGCCGTGGCGGACCTCAGCGAGTGCGTGGAGGCCGTGGCGCCGTGGCTCGCGGCCGGGGGCGTGCTGGTGCTCGAGCACGCCCGGCGCAGGGTTCCCCCCGCCACGGCCGGCGGCCTGACCCTCTCGAGGGTCCTGCCGTCCGGCGACAGCGCGCTGTCGTTCTACCGGCACGGCGGCGCGGACGCCCTCACGGCCGGCGATTCCGGAACGAGTGCACCATGAGACAGCCCAGACCTTCGCGGGCGGCGTCGCGCGCGGCCGATCGCGTGGCCATCTACCCGGGGTCGTTCGACCCGATCACCAACGGGCACGTGGACATCATCATGCGCGGGGCGGCGATCTTCGACCGGATCATCGTCGCCGTCCTGCACAACCTCGAGAAGGCCCCCCTGTTCTCGGTCGAGGAGCGCGTGCAGATGGCGCGCGAGGTGTTCGCCGGCGAGCCCAAAGTCGCCGTCGAGACGTTCGACGGCCTGCTCGTCGAGTTCGCCCGCCAGCGGGGCGCCCAGGTGATCGTCAGGGGGTTGCGCGCGGTGTCCGACTTCGAGTACGAGTTCCAGATGGCGCTGATGAACCGGCGCCTCGCCCCCGAGATCGAAACCGTGTTCATGATGCCGGCCGAGTCGTATACCTACATCAGTTCCCGGCTGATCCGGGAGGTCTTCGCCCTGGGCGGGCCGATTGCCGGCCTGGTGCCCGAGGTCGTCGAAGCCCGCTTGCGCGGGACGCGGACCAGGCGCCGCCCGAAGCGGTGAGGCGGGGCCCGCCGCGGGCCCACGGAGGAATGTCATGGGTGTCAGTCAGTTCGCGCGCAGCGTGGCCGAATCGCCGACGATGGCGCTCAACGAGCGGGCCCGGGTGCTCCGCGAGCAGGGCGAGTCGATCGTCCACCTCGGCATCGGCGAGCCGCAGAACTCGGCGCCGACGGCCGCCATCGAGGCCGCGTCGGCGGCGCTGTCGGGCGGGAAGATCAAGTACACGCCGACCACCGGGACGCCGTCGTTCAAGAACGCCATCATCCGTTAT
>JAJXZZ010000142.1:0-895 GCA_021779795.1 Acidobacteriota bacterium
CTCCGCCAGGCGGGCAGCCCCGTCGCCGGCCCGATCGACCCCCTCGGCACAATACTAACTAGTTAGTTGACATCTCGTCGCCAGGAAAGTCAAGCCGGCAGCGGAGGGGCCGTGAGCCCTGAGCCTGAGCCCTGAGCCTTGAGCCTTGAGCCCTGAGCCCTGAGCCTACTTTGCCTCCGCCAGGCACTCCCTGAGCCTCGTCCACCGCCGCCGCGCCCGCCGGCCCGCCACCGCCATCGCCAGCGCCTTCACCTGCCCGACGATGACCACCAGCCGGCGCGCGCGCGTGACGCCGGTGTAGAGCAGGTTGCGCTGCAGCATCGGGTAGTGCTCGGTCGCCAGCGGGATCACCACCGCCGGGTACTCCGATCCCTGGGCCTTGTGGATCGTCGTCGCGTAGGCGAGCATCAGCTGGTCGAGATCGCCGAAGTCGTACCGCACCACCCGGCCGTCGAAGTTCACCGCCAGCTCGCCCGCGTCCGGGTCCACCGAGGCGATCAGGCCGAGGTCCCCGTTGTAGACGTCCTTGTCGTAGTCGTTCTCGACCTGCATCACCTTGTCGCCCGGCGCGAACACCGACCCGAACCGCTCCACCTTCGGCTCGCGGCCCGGGTTGAGCAGCTGCTGGAGCGACGCGTTCAGCGCCCGGGCGCCGAGCGCGCCGCGGTTCATCGGGCAGAGCACCTGCACGTCGCGCACCGGGTCGAGGCCGAACCGCGCCGGGATCCGCTCGCGCACCAGCTGCAGCAGCCGCGCCGCCCCGTCGGCGGGCGCGTCGATTTCGACGAAATGGAAGTCCGAGTCGCGGTCGCCCGCGGTGTCGGGCATCTCGCCGTGGTTGATCCGGTGGGCGTTGGCGATGATCCGGCTCGCGGCCGCCTGGCGGAAGACCTCG
>JAJXZZ010000142.1:905-7837 GCA_021779795.1 Acidobacteriota bacterium
CCACCGGCACCGCGCCCGAGTCGATGATGTCGGCCAGCACCTGGCCCGGGCCGACCGACGGGAGCTGGTCCACGTCGCCGACCAGGATGACGGCCGCGTGCGGCGGGACGGCCCTGAGCAGCGCGTGCATCAGCGGCACGTCCACCATCGACACCTCGTCGGCCACGAGCAGGTCGCACTCGAGCGGGCGCGATTCCTGCCGCTTGAAGCCGCCCGTCCGCGGGTCCACCTCGAGCAGGCGGTGGATGGTCTTCGCCGCAAGGCCGGTGGCCTCGGACAGCCGCTTGGCCGCCCGCCCGGTCGGCGCGCAGAGCGCCACGCGCGGGCCCCGCACGCCGATGACCGCCAGCACCGCGTTGAGCAGCGTCGTCTTGCCGACGCCGGGGCCGCCGGTGATGACCAGGAACTTCGACGAGACGGCGAGGCGCAGCGCCTCGGCCTGGCGCGCCGCCAGCGAGATCGAGAGCCTCGCCTCCACCCACGGGATCGCCTTGTCCGCGTCGATCGGCTTCCACGCCACCTGGCCCGAGGCCAGGCTCAGCAGGCGCGCGGCGATCGCCTGCTCGGCCGCGTGCAGCGGGGCCAGGAAGACGCACGGGCGCCCGTCGGCCGCGTCCTCGACGACCGTGCCGGCCTCGAGCTCGAGTCCGAGCGCCTCCTCGGCCAGGCTCTCCGGGATCTCGAGCAGCTTCGACGCGGCGCCGAGCAGGTCCTGCCGCGGCAGGCCGCAGTGCCCGTCGCCGGTCGCCTCCCACAGCGTGTAGCCGAGGCCGGCGCGGGCCCGGATCATCGCCGTCTTCTCGATGCCGAGCGTGCCGGCGATCCGGTCGGCCGTCAGGAAGCCGATGCCGCGGATGTCGGCGGCGAGCCGGTAGGGGTTCTCCGAGATGAGGGCGATCGCCTCGGGGCCGTAGGTCCGGAAGATCCGCACGGCGCGCGACGTGCCGACGCCGTGCGAGTGCAGGAAGACCATGATCTCGCGCACCGCGCGCTGCTCGCGCCACGCCTCGACGATCCGCCGCGCGCGGACCGGGCCGATCCCCTCGACCCCCCGCAGCCGTTCGGGCTCGCCGTCGATCACGTCGAACACCGCCGCGCCGAACGCGTCCACGAGCCGCCCGGCGAAGTGCGGCCCGATCCCCTTGACCAGCCCCGACCCGAGGTACTTCTGGATCCCCTCCACCGTGGACGGGGCGGCCGACTTGAGCGCGCGGGCGCTGAACTGCAGGCCGTGCGCGCGGTCGTTCACCCACTCCCCCTCGGCGTGGATGAACTCGCCGGGGGCGATCGCCGCGGCGTGGCCCACCACGGTCAGCAGTTCCCGGCGGCCGCGCACGCTGACGCGCAGCACCGAGAAGCCGTTCTCCTCGTTGTGGAAGGTCACGCGCTCGACGGTGCCCGACAGGTGCTCGCCCGTCGGGCGGCCGCCGTCGAGCAGCCCCGGCTGCTCGGGCTGGCGCCCGCCGAAACCCGGCTCCGACTCCCGGTGCGGCTTCACGATCGACGACGGTAC
This sequence comes from Acidobacteriota bacterium, assembly GCA_021779795.1. Lineage (GTDB taxonomy): Bacteria > Acidobacteriota > Vicinamibacteria > Vicinamibacterales > Fen-181 > FEN-299. The sequence goes on from JAJXZZ010000142.1 coordinate 2,419, forward strand.
CACGCGCCGGCGCCGGTTGCCAGCGGCTATACTGGCGCCATGGTCCCTCGCAGACGACTGTCGATCCCGGCCGCGTGCCTGGCCGCCCTGTGCCTGCTCGTCCCCCGCGCCTCGGGAGCCGCCCAGGTCGGAACGCTCGACGTCCCGACGATCACGAGGCTGTGGCGGGCCGAGCGCCTTCACGACGGGCCGCCGGCCCTGATGACGCACGCGCGCCTGGTCGAGCGGCTCGACGCGCTGGTCAAGGAGGGCGGCGGGCTGTTCCGGATCGAGCCGATCGGCCGGTCGGTCGAGGGACGGTCGATCACCCACCTGTGGTTCGGGTCGGGGCCGACCGGCGTCCTGCTGTGGTCGCAGATGCACGGCAACGAGGCCACGGCCACGTCGGCGCTGCTCGACATCCTGCGCATCGTGGCGCTCCACCGGGACGACCCGCCGGTCCGCCGCCTGCTCGAGCGCCTGACCATCCACGTGGTGCCGATGCTCAACCCGGACGGCGCCGAGCGCTGGCAGCGCCGCAACGCGCAGGGGATCGACATCAACCGCGACGCCCTGCTGCTGCAGTCGCCCGAAGGGCGCGCGCTCAAGGCGCTGCGCGACCGCCTGCAGCCGGCGCTCGGCTTCAACCTGCACAACGAGAACTGGCGCACCTCGGCCGGGAAGACCAGGCCGGCGACGATCTCCCTCCTGGCCGTCGCCTTCGACGACGCGGACACCGAGACGCCGGGACGGCTGCTCGCCAAGCGGACGTGCGCCGTCATCCGCCAGGCGGTCGAGACGCTGGTGCCGGGGCAGGTGGCCCGCTACGACGAGGACTTCGAGGAGCGCGCCTTCGGCGACAACATCACCAAGTGGGGCACGCCGGTCGTGCTGATCGAGTCGGGCCCCGTCGCGGGCGAGCACGCCGACAGCGAGCTGGTCGAGCTGAACGTCGTCGCGATCCTGCGCGCGCTCGACGCGCTGGCGTCGGGCCAGGTCGAGGCCGCCGACCCGCGCGCCTACGCCTCGCTGCCGATCAACACGTCCAAGCTCTACACGGCCATCGTCCGGCACGCGTCGATCGTGCCGGGGACCGGCGTGGCGCCGTTCCTCGGCGACCTCGCCATCGACTCGACCCGCGCCGTCCGCACGGCCGGCGGCGCGCGCGAGGCCCTCCAGGCGTTTCGCGTCGCCGACCTCGGCGACATGCGCGTGTTCTCCGCCCTCGACGACGTGGACGCGGCCGGCCTGTTTGCCGTGGCGAGCCGGGGATGGAAGCCGGGGGAGACGGTCGAGATCGCCGACTGGGCCGCGTTCCGGTCGTGGCGCCCGCTCGAGGTCGGCGCCGTCACCGACATCGCGCTCCTGCGGCCCGACGCGCCGGGGCGCTACACGGTCGTGCGCGTGATTCCCGCGCAGCGCATGCTCGGGGCCGAGTAGGGACCAGCTGGCAGCGGACCACGGACGGAGGACGGGAGACAGAGCCGCTGACAGCGGAAGGGGCGGTAGGCAGTAGGCGGTGGGCAGTAGGCAGCGTGCTCGGCCCTCAGCCTTCGGCCTTCAGCCCTCAGCCTTCGGCCCTATCGGATCACCCTGTTGATGACGACGATCTTCATCTCCGTCATCTCCTCGATCGCGTAGCGCGGGCCCTCGCGGCCGATGCCCGAGTCCTTCACGCCGCCGTACGGCATGTGGTCGATGCGCCAGGCCGACACGTCGTTGACCATCACGCCGCCCACCTCGAGCACGTCCATGGCGGTGAGCGCGCGCAGCAGGTCGCGCGTGAACACGCCGGCCTGCAGGCCGTACGACGACCGGTTCAGCCTCGCCAGCGCGTCGTCGAAATCGCTGAAGCGGTAGAGGCCGACGACCGGCGCGAACACTTCCTGGGCGCAGACCTTGGCCGTCTCCGGGACGCCGACGAGCACGGTGGGCGCGTAGAGCGCCGGCCCGAGCCGCTTGCCGCCGGTGAGGATCTCCCCGCCGTCCCGAACCGCCTCGGCCACCCACGACTCGACGCGCGCGGCCTCGGCCTCCTCGATCATCGGGCCGATGTCGGTGGCCGGGTCGAGCGGGTTGCCGACCCGAAGCGTCTCGAGCTGCCCGACCAGCGCGGCCGCGAAGCGATCGAACACCGCGTCGTGCACGAAAACGCGCTGCACGGAGATGCAGCTCTGGCCGGCCATGGAGAAGCCGCCCATGACGACGCGCTTGACCGCGTGCTCGAGGTCGGCCGTCTCGTCCACGATGACGCCGGCGTTGCCGCCCAGCTCGAGCGCCACCCTCTTCTTGCCGGCCCGGGCCTTCATCGACCAGCCGACCGCCGAGGACCCGGTGAAGGTCAGCAGCTTGAAGCGCTCGTCGGTGACGAGGCGGTCGCCGACCTCGCGCGACAGCGGCAGCACGCTCAGCCCGCCCTTGGGCAGGCCGGCGCGGTCGAGGGCCTCGGCCAGGATCAGCGCCGAGAGCGGCGTCTTCCGGGCCGGCTTGAGCACGATCGGGTCGCCGGCGGCGACGGCGGGCGCCAGCTTGTGCGCCGCGAGGTTGAACGGGAAGTTGAACGGCGAGATGCCCGCCACCGGGCCGATGGGGTAGCGCCGCGTGAAGGCGACGCGCCCGACGCCGTGCGGCGCCAGGTCCATCGGGATCACGTCGCCCCCGATGCGCCGCGCCTCCTCGGCGGCCGCCAGGAACGTCTGGGCGCCGCGGTCGGCCTCGGCCAGCGCGTCTTTCAGCGCCTTGCCGGCCTCGCCGGCAATCGTGCGCCCGATCTCCTCGCGCCGGGCGACCAGTTCCGCGTGCGCCCGCGTCAGGATGGCCGCGCGCTCGTAGGCCGGCAGCCGCCGCATCGTGTCGGCAGCGGCCACGGCTGCCTCGGTCGCGCGCTCCAGCTCGGCCTCGCCGGCGAGCCACGTCTCGCCGACCACCGAGTTGTCGTACGGACAGATGACGGGGAGCGGCTCGCTCGAGCGCTCCCAGGATCCGGCGAGATAGAAAGGTGAGGACATAGGTAGAATCTCTCTCTGGAGGATTCTACCGCCGCCGCTGTCAGCGGATCACGGAGCGTGGACGGGAGACGGAGCCGCAGGCAGCGTAGAAGTGGTAGGCAGCAGGCGGTAGGCGGTAGGCGGTAGGCGGTAGGCGGTAGGCGGTAGGCGGTCGGCGGTCGGCGGTCGGCGGTAGGCAGCGCGACCTGGCCCGTAGCCCGCAGCCTGCAGCCCGTAGCCCGCAGCCTGCAGCCCGTAGCCTGCAGCCCGTAGCCCGTAGCCCGTAGCCTGCAGCCTGCAGCCTGCGGCCCGTAGCCCGAAGCGGCCGCCAGTCGCACGTCGCAAGCCGGAAAGGAACCCATGAAGATTGCCATCGTCGGAGCCGGAGCGGTTGGAGGGTATTTCGGGGCGCGCCTGGCGCAGGCCGGGCACGAGGTGACGCTCGTCGCGCGCGGCGCGAAGCTCGAGGCGTTCCGCCGGGCCGGCGTCCGCATCCGCACCGCGTCCGGCGAATTCGCCGTGCCGATCGGCGCCGAGTCCGACCCGTCGCGGGTCGGCCCGGTCGATCTCGTCATCTTCGCCGTCAAGACCTACTCGAATCCCCAGGCCATCCCGCTGCTCGCCCCGCTGGTCGGCCCCGGCACCGCCGTGCTGCCGCTCCAGAACGGCGTGGACGCGGCCGACGAGATTGCCGCCGCGATCGGCAGGCCGCCGGTGCTGGCCGGGACCACCTACATCGGCGCGACGATGGTCGAGCCTGGCGTCATCGAGTACGTCGGCACCGTGCGGAAGATCGTCTTCGGCGAGGCGTTCGGCGATCGCGTCGTCACCGAGCGGGTCGAGCGCCTTCGCGAGACGCTCGCCGCCGCCGACATCCAGGCCGAGGCGGCGGCCGACAGCCGGATCGCCATCTGGGAGAAGTTCGTCTTCCTGGCGCCGGTGGCGGCCTTCACGGCCGCGGCCCGGCTGCCGGTCGGCCCCGCGTGGGCCCAGCCGGCGTTCCGCGAGGCCGTGGCCGCCGCGATGGCCGAGGTCGAGGCGCTGGCGCGCCACGCCGGCGTCGGCGTCGCCGCGGACATCGTCGATCAGAAGATGCGCTACCTGGACGCGAGCCCGCCCGGCATGCGCTCGTCGATGATGGTGGACCTCACCTCGGGCCGCCCGCTCGAACTCGAGGCGCTCATCGGGACGGTCGTCCGCCGCGGCCGCGCGGCGGGGATCCCGACGCCGGTGACGGCCGCGCTCTACGGCGTCCTGAAGCCCTTCGAGCACGGCGCGCCGGCCCTGCCATGATTCCCGAACCGTCGTTGACGATGGCGCTCGTCCTGTTCGGGGCCGGGATGGCGGCCGGCATCGTGGGCGCGCTGCTCGGCCTCGGGGGCGGCGTCTTCCTCGTGCCGTTCATGGTCCTGGTGCTGCAGTTCCCGATGCGCCAGGCCGTGGCGATCAGCCTGGTCACCGTCATCGCGACGTCGAGCGTGGTCACGTCGATCCGGATGGGGCGATCGCTCGTGAACTTCCGGCTCGGCATGCTGCTCGAGGTGGCGACGACGGCGGGCGGGCTGGCCGGCGGCGTGATCGCGATCATGCTGTCCCAGCACACGCTCCAGCGGATGTTCGGCGTGATGACGATCGTGTCCGCGGTCGCCATGCTCGGCCGCCTCAAGAAGCGGAACGTGATCGTGGCGGACGGCGCGGACACGGGCCGGCTCGGCGGGCGGTACCACGAGGCCGAGAGCGGCGGGGGCGTCAGCTACCGAGTGAAGCGGGTCCCGGGGGCGATGGCCGTGTCGCTCGCCGCGGGCAGCCTGTCGTCGCTGCTCGGCGTCGGCGGGGGCATCCTGAAGGTGCCGGCGCTCAACGCCTGGTGCGGCGTCCCGATGCGCGCCGCGGCGGCGACGAGCGCCTTCATGATCGGCGTCACGGCCGCCTCGGGCGTGGTCATCTACTTCGGGCGCGGCGACATCGTCCCCTGGATGGCGGCGGCGGCCGTGCTCGGCGTGCTGGCGGGGTCGCGCGCCGGGTTCATGGTGGGCGAGCGCGCCAAGGCGAAGTGGCTGAAGCTGCTGCTGGCCGCGATCCTCGTCGTGGTGGGCGTGCTGATGCTGGCGAGGACGAAATGAGCGACATCGCGTCGGAACGCCTGGAACGGTGGCTCGGCAGGATCCTGGGGATCGGGGCGATGACCAGCACGACGCTGCTCGCAGCGGGGCTGGCGCTGCAGCTGGTCCACGTGCGGCCGGACGCGGCCGACACGCTGACGCACGCCGGCCTGATCATCCTGATCGCCACGCCGGTCGCGCGCGTCGTCGCCTCGGTGGTGGACTTCACGATGTCGCGCGACTGGACGTTCACGTTCCTGACCGGCCTGGTGCTCGCCATTCTGCTGGGCAGCCTCATGGTGGCGGTGAGATAGACCGGACAACTGCGAAGTACGAAGTACGAAGTACGAA
>JAJXZZ010000143.1 GCA_021779795.1 Acidobacteriota bacterium
GGCCAAGAACGTCGGCCCGGTCAACGACGTGCCCGCGCCCGACGTGATGACCAACCCGCAGCACATGGTGTGGATGCTGGACGAGTTCGAGACGATCCACGGCGGCCGCTACCCGGGCTTCATCACGGGCAAGCCGGTCGGCATGGGCGGCTCGCTCGGGCGCACCGAGGCGACCGGCTACGGCGTGGTGTACATGGTCCGCGAGTCGCTGCGCCAGATGGGCCTCAAGATCGCCGACTGCACCGCCGCGGTCCAGGGCTTCGGCAACGTGTCGCAGTACGCGGTGCGGCTGTTCCGCGAACTGGGCGGCAAGGTCGTCTGCGTGTCGTCCTGGGACCAGGCCGACCAGGCGTCCTACACCTTCCGCAAGAAGTCGGGCGTCGATCCCGACGAACTGATCGGAATCACCGACCACTTCGGCGGCATCGACAAGAGCAAGGCGACCAAGCTCGGCTACGAAGTGCTGCCCGGCGGCGCCTGGATCGAGCAGGAAGTGGAAGTGCTGATCCCGGCGGCGCTCGAGAACCAGGTCACGGCCGACAACGTGAACAAGATCCACGGCAAGGTGCGGCTCATCGTCGAAGGCGCCAACGGCCCGACGACGCCCGAAGCCGACAAGGTGATCTTCGAGCGCGGCATCTTCGTCGTCCCCGACTTCCTGGCCAACTCGGGCGGCGTGACCTGCAGCTACTTCGAGCAGGTGCAGGGCAACATGAACTACTACTGGGACCGCGACGAGGTCCTGACCAAGCTCGACACCAAGATGACCTCGGCGTTCAACGCGGTCAGCGACCTGGCGCGCAAGCAGAAGATCTACATGCGCGACGCCGCCTACGTCATCGCGGTCAACCGCGTGGCGAAGGCGTGCAAGGACCGCGGCTGGGTCTAAGAGGGCTCAGGGCTCAGGGCTCAGGGCTCAAGGCTCAGGGTAAGAGGATCGGGGGGCGGCTCGAAAGGGCCGCCTCCTTTCTTGTACCTGTCCGCCCGCGGCCGCTTCCCTCGCCGCCCGCTCTCGCACGCCGCGTCTGACTACCCACCGTCAGTTCCGATCCCCCACCGTCAGTCTCGACTGCTCGGCGTCAGCCCCCGACTCCTCGGCGTCAGCTCCGACTACTGCCGCTCATCTCCATTGACACCTGCCTGGCGCGCCGGCATCCTGTGAACGACAGGCCCATACCCTATGTCCATCCCCAACGTCCCGGAGAGCGGCAGCCTGGAGCAGTTGCAGGAGCGGGCGAAGGAGCTGCGCACGCTCTACCAGGTGCACGAGCTGATCAACGAGCCCGACGCCTCGGTGGCCGGCGTGTGCCGCCGGCTCGTGGACGTGCTGCCCGCGGGCTGGCAATACCCGAGCGTCTGCTGGGCGCGGATCACGCTCGACGACGTCGCCTGCCAGCCGCCCGACAGCGTCGAGACGCCGTGGGTGCAGCGGGCCGACGTCGTCGCGCAGGGCGAGCGGGCCGGGGCGGTCGAGATCTTCTACACCCGCCAGATGCCGCAGGCCGACGAGGGGCCGTTCCTCAAGGAGGAGCGGAAGCTCATCGACACGATCGCCGAGCGGCTGGGCCACTTCCTGACGCAGCGCCGCCTGCAGGCGACGCTGCGCGACTGGCAGTCGGCCATGGAGCGGTTCGCCTCGCCCGACCGGCGCGAGTGGCGGGTCATCCTCGAGTTCCTCCGCAAGACCGACCAGCACCTGCTGGTGCGCGTCTCGCGCCGGATGCTCAACTACCTGTGCTGGAACGGCATCGCCGAGGCGCAGCGGCTGATCCGCCTCTTCGCGTCCGACTTCGCGCCCGACACCGACGGCGGCGAAGACAACATCCCGGTGCGGCGCAAGAGCGTGGAGGACCTGCTCGCGCTCACCGACGACGCCTTCCGCATCGCCGCCACGCACCTGCGCGAGGAGGAGATCGTCTCCTGCATCCAGGACTGGATCAAGGACGACCGGTCGGGGTTCCTCGTCGAGGCGGTCGAGAACCAGTGCACCTCCTTCACCGACCTCGGCCAGGCGCTCGAGCGCTACCACCACCTGGACATGCGCGACGAGGAGCTGTCGCACTCCGTGCAGATCGGCCTGCGCGTGTCGCTGTCGAGGCGCTTCTTCACCGAGGACCTCGAGTTCATCAACACGGCGAAGAACTACATCCAGGTCGCCGACTTCCACGAACTGGTCAACCACATCATCAGCCCGCCGGACAGCCACGGGAAGCTCGGCGGCAAGAGCGCCGGCATGCTGCTCGCGGCGCAGGTCATCCGCAAGAGCGCCGAGTACGCCGACCTGCTGGGCGGGATCAAGGTGCCCAAGACCTGGTACATCGCCTCGGACGGCCTCCAGAGCTTCGTCGAGCACAACCAGCTCGAGGACGTCTACAACCGGAAGTACCTCGAGATCGATCAGGTCCGGCGCGAGTACCCGCACATCGTCCAGGTGTTCAAGAACTCCGGCTTCCCCCCCGAGCTGCTCAAGGGACTCTCGCTCGCCCTCGACGACCTCGAGGGGCGCCCGCTCATCGTCCGCAGTTCGAGCCTGCTCGAGGACCGGGTCGGCGCCTCGTTCTCGGGGAAGTACAAGAGCCTGTTCATCTCGAACGTCGGCACCCGGGCCGAGCGGCTCTCGGCGCTGACCGACGCGATCGCCGAGGTCTACGCGTCGCTGTTCGGCCCCGACCCGATCGAGTACCGCGCCGAGCGCAACCTCCTCGACCTGCACGAGGAGATGGGCATCATGATCCAGGAGGTGGTCGGCACGCGCGTCGGCCCCTACTACCTGCCGTCGTACGCCGGCGTGGCGTTCAGCCACAACGAGTTCCGCTGGTCCCCCCGCATCAGGCGCGAGGACGGGCTGGTCCGCCTCGTGCCCGGCCTCGGAACGCGCGCCGTGGACCGGGTCGGCGACGACTACCCGATCCTCGTCGCGCCCGGCCAGCCCGGCCTGCGCGTGAACGTGACGCCCGAGGAGATGCTGCGCTACGCCCCGCGCAAGATCGACGTGATCAACCTCGAGGCCCGCCGCTTCGAGACGGTGGACGCCGCCGATCTCTTCCGCGATCACGGCCGCGAGTACCCCGCGCTCGACCAGGTCGCCTCGATCTACGACGGCGAGGGGATCCACCGCCCGGTCGCCTTCGGCTGGGATCCCGCCGAGTCGCCCACCCTCGTCACCTTCGAGGGCCTGGTGAGCGACACGCCGTTCATGGCGAAGATGCGGGCGATGCTCGGCCTGCTGCGCGAGAAGATCGGATCGCCGGTGGACGTCGAGTTCGCCTCCGACGGGCGCGACCTCTACCTGCTGCAGTGCCGCCCCCAGAGCTTCTCGAGCGACGCCGTCCCGTCGGCCATCCCGCGCGACGTGCCGCTCGACCGGGTCGTCTTCGCCGCGAACAAGTACGTCTCCAACGGCCGCGTGCCCGACATCACCCACGTCGTCTTCGTGGACCCGGAGCAGTACTCCCGGCTCGGCAACCTGGACGACCTCAAGGACGTCGGCCGCGCCGTCGGCCGCCTGAACACGCGGCTCCCCAGGCGGCAGTTCATCCTGATCGGCCCCGGGCGCTGGGGCAGCCGCGGCGACATCAAGCTCGGCGTCAGCGTCACCTACTCCGACATCAACAACACCGCCCTCCTGATGGAGATCGCCGCCAGGAAGGGGAACTACGTGCCCGACCTCTCGTTCGGCACCCACTTCTTCCAGGACCTGGTCGAGGCCGGCATCCGCTACCTGCCGCTGTTCCCCGGCGAGAGCGGCCAGGTCTTCAACGAGCTGTTCCTCAGGCGCGCGCCCAACATCCTGGCGGAGCTGGTCCCCGAGTACGCCCACCTCTCCGACGTCGTCCGCGTCATCGACGTGCCGCGGGCGACCGACGGGCAGATCCTGCAGGTGCTGATGAACGCCGACCTCGACGAGGCCGTGGGCTGCTTTGCCCCGGCCGCGCCGGCGCAGGGGGGCGCGCAGGAGCGGCGGGCCGACTCGTACGCGCTGACCGAGGAGCCCTGGCGGTGGCGGCTCCGCATGGCCGAGCACATCGCCGCGGAGGCGGACCCGGCGCGGTTCGGCATCCAGGGGATGTACGTGTTCGGGAGCACCAGGGACGCCACCGCGGGGCCCGGCAGCGACATCGACCTCATCGTCCACGTGACCGACGACGCCGAGGCGCGCCGCCAGCTGGAGGCCTGGCTCGAGGGATGGAGCCTGTGCCTCGACGAGATGAACTACCTGCGGACCGGCGTCAGGACCAAGGGGCTGCTGGACGTGAAGTTCGTCACCGACGACGACATCGCCAGCCAGTCGAGCTACGCGTCGAAGATCGGCGCGGCCACGGACGCGGCGCGCGCGCTGACGGTCAGGAAGACGGGATAGCCGGCGGTCGGCGGTCGACGGTCGACGGTCGGCGGTCGGCGGCGGTCGATGGTCGACGGTCGGCGGTCGGCGGCGATCGACTGTCGGCGGTCGGCGGTCGACTGTCGGCCGACAGCCGACCGCCGACAGCCTACCGCCGAACCGTCAGTGCGTGTACCTCTCGATCGCCACGCCGTCGTACATCTGGTCCACGCGGAGGATCTGCGACTCACGCGCGTAGCTGGCCAGCTCGTAGTCCTCGCTCATGATGAGCGCCTTGACCGGCTTGGTCGGGCAGGCCTCGCTGCACAGCCCGCAGAAGCTGCACCGCGACAGGTTGAAGTCGAAGTAGTCGAGCGCCTTCAGCTTCTGGCCCGGCTCCCGGTGCCCGCCGAGCGTGATCAGGTCGTCGGGGCACGCCTTGGCGCACTGGTCGCAGACGATGCAGACCTGGGCGCCGGTGCCGGGCTCGGCCTGCAGGCGCAGCACGCCGCGGAAGCGCGGCGAGGTCGGCCGCCGCTCGGCCGGGTACTGGAAGGTGAACGCCGGCTGGGGCGTGTAGGTCATCGTGACCCAGAGCCCCTTCAACAGGTCGACGAGAAAGATCTTCCGGAGAAACGCCTTCATCGCCTTACCCTTCCACCAGGACCGGCTCGGACGCGCCGGACTTGATCACGCGCTCCTTGCGCAGCACGGTGCCTTCCTTGAGGATCTTGTCCTGCAGCCGCATCAGGCCGTAGAGCAGCGCCTCGGGACGCGGCGGACAGCCCGAGATGTAGACGTCCACCGGCACCACCTTGTCCACGCCCTGCAGCACGCTGTAGGTCGGGAACGGCCCCCCGGCGTTCGCGCAACTGCCCATCGAGATCACCCACTTCGGCTCGGGCATCTGGTCGTACAGCCGCCTGAGCACGGGCGCCATCTTCTTGGTGACCGTGCCGGCCACGATCATCAGGTCGGACTGGCGCGGGGAGGCGCGGAACACCTCGGCGCCGAACCGCGCGATGTCGAACCGCGGGCCGCCCGTGGCCATCATCTCGATGGCGCAGCAGGCGAGGCCGAAGCCCATGGGCCACAACGACGACTTGCGCGCCCAGTTGAGCACGGTGTCCACGTTGGTGGTGATGATGTTGTCGGTGAACTGGTGGTCGATCAAGCCCATGGGGCTGGCCTCCAATACGGCAGTCGGCAGTCGGCAGTCGGCGGTCGGCGGTCGGCAGTCGGCGGTCGGCGGCCGACGGCCGTCAACCGCCTATTTCTGATAGTGCTCGGCGTTGACCTGAATGAACTTCGCCCACTTCTCCGGCACCTCGTCGAGCGGGAAGATCGCCTCGACCGGGCACGCCGGCACGCACGCCCCGCAGTCGATGCACTCGTCGGGGTGGATGTACAGCAATTCGGCCGTCTCGTACTCGGCCTCGTTCTTCCGCGGGTGGATGCAGTCCACCGGGCACACGTCCACGCACGCGGTGTCCTTGGTCCCGATGCACGGCTCGCAAATCACGTATGCCACGTCCTACCTCCTGACCCAGCCTTCGCCCTTCGGGCTGCGGCGGGCAAGCCCTGAGCCCTGCCCTACGCGCCCATCGCCACCGCCGACAGATAGCCAAGCCGCAGCGACAGGTGGCGGGCCAGTTCCCACGCACCCCGGTTGTGCACGCCCGAGAGCGGCCGGTCGTCGGGGGCGTGGACGAACACGCCGACCCGCGCCACCTCGCGCCCCGTGTAGTCGAACACGGGCGCGCACGCGCAGCACAACCGCTCGGTCCCGTTCTCTCCCGCCGGCTCGCCCGCCGCCTCGAATCCCAGGTGCCGGACGATCTCGCCGACGCGCGCAACGTCGCGCGGCTCGGCCAGGCGCAGGCACGACAGCCGGCGGTCGGCGCGCCCCTGACCGCCGAAATACAGCGAGCAGTGCGCCGGCATCTCGCGGCCGTAGACCGTCCGCATGGCCACTTCGCCCGCCGCCGGGCGCCAGATGTACGTGACCTCCCCGTCGGCCGGGACGGCCAGGAAGACGTGCGCCCCCGACTGCGTCGCGTAGTCCCGCAGCACGGGGTACGCGTGGAGCCGGAGTTCCGACCGCCCGAGCGACCGGAACGAGAGATCCAGCATCTTCACGCTCAGGCTGTAGCGCTGCGTCTCCTCGTCCTGCCGCACGTAGCCGCGACGCTTGAGCACCGCCAGCAGGCGGTGCACGCTCGGCCGCGGCTGCTTGAGCGCGCGGGCGAGCTCCGACAGGCTCATGCCGCCGGGCTCGAGCGAGAGCGCCTCGCACACGTCGAACGCCTTGTCCACCGAGGTCGATGACCCCTGGGCGGCCGGCTGGCTGGGCGACGGAAGCTCTGGCACCGAGTCCACCATGCGGAATACCGTTTCGCTAATCAAACAGTATTCTCTGGGGGGCACGGTGTCAAGGTCGGCCGTCGGCGGCTTGCCCTGAGCGAGCGTAGCGAGTCGAAGGGTCGGCGGCTTGCCCTGAGCGAGCGTAGCGAGTCGAAGGGTCGGCGGCTTGCCCTGAGCGAGCGTAGCGAGTCGAAGGGTCGGCGGCTTGCCCTGAGCGAGCGTAGCGAGCCGAAGGGTAGGCGGCTTGCCCTGAGCGAGCGTAGCGAGCCGAAGGGTAGGCAGTAGGCAGTAGGCAGTAGGCGGTCGGCGGCCGACAGCCGACAGCCGATTGCCGCGTGTTATGATTTTTCGGTCCGGCGCTGCGGTATGACCAACCCCACCGACCACCCCGTCGTCGTCCTGCGGTCCCGCGATCAGAAGCCGTCCTGGCTCAAGGTGAAGGCCCCCGGCTCGCCCGATTACATCCGGCTCAAGCGGCTCATGGGCGAGCTGAAGCTCAACACCGTCTGCGAGGAGGCGCGCTGCCCGAACATCGGCGAGTGCTGGCACCACGGGACGGCGACCTTCATGATCCTGGGCGACGTCTGCACGCGGAACTGCCCCTACTGCGCCGTGGCGCACGGCCGGCCCGCCGGCCTCGACACGGCCGAGCCGCCGCGGGTGGGTGATGCCGCCGAACGGATGCGCCTGCGCTACGCGGTCGTCACCTCCGTCGATCGCGACGATCTGCCAGACGGCGGCGCGTCGATCTTCGCCGACACCATCGGCGAGATCCGCAAGCGGGTGCCCGGCTGCCGGATCGAGGTGCTCATCCCGGACTTCCAGGGCAAGGAGGCCCCGCTTCGGACCGTGCTCGACGCGCGGCCGGACGTCCTCAACCACAACGTCGAGACCGTGCCGCGGCTCTACCGCGCGGCGCGCCCCGGCGGCCGCTACCCGCGGTCGCTCGAGCTGCTCGACCGGGCACGCACCTACGCGCCCGGCATCCCGACCAAGTCCGGCCTGATGGTTGGCCTCGGCGAGACGTGGGACGAGCTGGTCGCCACGCTCGCCGACCTGCGCGAGGCGGGCTGCGCCATCCTGACGATCGGCCAGTACCTGAGCCCGTCGGCGTCGCACCTGCCGGTGGTCCGCTAT
>JAJXZZ010000144.1 GCA_021779795.1 Acidobacteriota bacterium
GGCGCGCGGTCATCGCGGCGGCGACGAGCGTCTCCCCGTTCCACACGAGGCGGACGCCGCCGGCGAACTCGACGGTGCGCTCGGCGCGGGCCACGCGCGCGCGGCCCGCCGTGACGCTCCACGCCCCTTCCCCCCCCGCGCCCGCGTCGGCGTGCACGACGACCTGGTCGAGCAGCGAGAGGGTGTCGCGGGCGCGGTCGTACGACAGACCGACCGCGCGGCCCCGCACGCCGCCCCTCGAGAACCGCACCGGCCCCGGCGCGCGCACGATGGCGCTCGCGTTCGAATAGGCCGCCCGGTCGGCTCGCACCTCGAGGCCGTCGGTGGCGGTCAGCACGACCGAGCCGGCGAGCGTGACGTCGATGTCGGGCGCCGACCCCACGAGGTCCGCGGTGTCGGCGGTGATGGTGTAGTCCTTGCCGTGCCGGTGGAGCACGACGAAGCGGGGGCGCGTGAGCCGCGTCCGGCCGTCGGCGTATTGCACCATCCGGTCGTAGTGCTCGACCGCGGTGTCGCGCCGGCCGCCCAGCATCCGCAGGGCGCGGCCGGAGGTGCTCTCGGCGACGGCGTTCGGTTCGCTCTTCGGCAGCGCCGGCGGCGGGGGCGCCGGGGGCGCGCCCCGCCGCAGCGAGACGGCCAGCGTGCCCGCCAGCGCCAGGATGAACAGCGCGAGGCCCAGGCGCGCGCGGCGCTGCCAGCCGCTCATGGCCCGCCCGCGGCGCCCGGCGGCTCCGGCGCGCGCGCGTCGGCGAACGTCAACTCGGTGTACGTCTCGCCGTTGAACGTGTTCTGGGAGAGGGAGAACGCCAGGTCGAGCGCCCCCCGGTTGGCCGCGAGGAACGCTTCGCGCTCGGCCGCGCGCCAGGCGATGGTGCGGAAGATCCGGCCGTGCTGCCGCACGCTCATCTTCAGGTGCCGCTCCTTGATCCGGCGCGGGCCGTCGACGATCTCGACCGGGCCGGCGCAGAAGACCGGCCGGGGATTGCCGATGCCGAACGGCGCGAGCGACAGGATCTCCTCGACCAGGCGCCCCTTGATCGCATCCAGCCCCAGCCGGGCGTCCACGCGCAGCCGGGGCCGCAGGTCGTCGGGGCCGAGCCGGTCGTCGGCGTACGCCTGCAGCGCGTCGCGGAACGCCCGGATCGACGCCGCCTCGAGCGACAGGCCGGCCGCCATCTTGTGCCCGCCGAACCGCACCAGGTGGCCGCTCACCGCTTCGAGCGCGCCGAGCATGTCGAACGCCGGGATGCTCCGGCACGACCCGTGGCCGACGCCGTCCTCGACCGAGATCACGACGGCCGGGCGGGCGAACGCGTCCACCAGCTTCGAGGCGACGATGCCGATGACGCCGCGGTGCCACCCGTCGCCCGACACCACCAGCACGGCGTGGGCGCCGACGTCGGGGTCGGTCTCGATGGCGCGGCGCGCGGCCGCCAGGATCTCCTGCTCCTGCTCCTGGCGCCGCAGGTTCTCGTCGTTGAGGGCCGCCGCCAGGGCCCGCGCCTCGGCCTCCAGCGCGTCGTCGTCGGCCAGCAGCAGACGCGCCGCGATGTCGGGCGTCGCCATCCGGCCCGCGGCGTTGACGCGCGGCGCGAGCACGAACGACACGTGGTAGCTGTCGATCGGCTTGCCGGTGAGGCCCGCCGCGTCGAGCAGGGCGCGCAGACCGACCTTGTGCGGGCCGCGCGACAGCATCTCGAGGCCGAGCTTCGCGATGACGCGGTTCTCGCCGACGAGCGGCACCACGTCGGCCAGCGTGCCGATGGCCGCGATCTTGAGGAAGCCCGGCACCCACTTCTCGCGGCCCGTGCGCGCGCACAGCGCCTGCACCAGCTTGAGCGCGACACCCACCCCCGCCAGGTGCTTGTCGGGGTACGCGCAGTCGCGGCGCTTCGGGTTGATGACGGCCAGCGCGCGCGGCAGCTCCCGGTCCGGCTCGTGGTGATCGGTGATGACCAGGTCGACGCCCAGCTCGGCGGCGCGGCGCGCCGCCTCGTGGCTGCGGATTCCGCAGTCCACCGACACGATGAGGCCGACGCCCTCGGCGTGCAGCCGCTCCACCGACGCCTCCTGCAGGCCGTACCCGTCGCGCATCCGCTCGGGGATGAAGTGCGCCACGTCGCCGCCGAGCGCGGCGACGACCCGCTCCAGGATGACCGTCGCCGTGATGCCGTCCACGTCGTAGTCGCCGTGGATGACGATCCGCTCGCGGCGGGCGATGGCCGCGAGGATCCGGTCCACCGCCGGCCGCATGTCGGCGAGCGCGAACGGGTCGTGCAGGTGGTCGAGCGAGGGGCGCAGGAAGCGGTCGGCCTGCTCGGGCGTCGTGACGCCGCGCTGCCACAGCAGGCGCGCGGTCACCGTCCCGATGCCCGCGGCCGCCGACAGCGCGGCGGCCGCCCCGTCGTCGGCGGGCTGGAACTCCCAGATCAGCTGAGACATGACGGCCGCGCCTACTCCGCCCGCTCGAGGAAGTCGATGCCGAGCCGGCCCATCTGGCGGAACTTCGCGTAGCGCGCCTCGAGCCGCGCCTCGGGGGACAGGGCGCCGACCGCGGCGAGCGCCTCGCCGATGGCGCGGTCGAGCAGCCCCGCCGCCGCGGCCGGGTCGTTGTGCGCGCCGCCCGCCGGCTCGGGCACGATGGCGTCCACGATGCCGAGCCGCAGCATGTCGGGCGCCGTCAGCTTGAGCGCTTCGGACGCCTCGACCTTCTTGCCCGCGTCGCGCCACAGGATGGCCGCGCACCCCTCGGGCGGGATGACGCTGTAGATGGCGAACTCCTGGATCAGGATCCGGTCGCCGATGGCCAGGCCGAGGGCGCCGCCGCTGCCCCCCTCGCCGCACACCGCCACGACGATGGGCACGTCGAGCACGGCCATCTCGCGCAGGTTGTAGGCGATCGCCTCGGCCACGCCCCGCTCCTCCGACTCGATCCCGGGGTAGGCGGCCGGCGTGTCCACGATCACGATGACGGCGCGGCCGAACTTCTCGGCGAGCCGCATCGCCCGCAGCGCCTTGCGGTACCCCTCGGGCCGCGCGTAGCCGAAGTTCCGGTAGATCTTCTGCTTGGTGTCGGCCCCGCCCTTCTGGTGCCCCACGACGAGCACCGGCTCCCCGTGGTAGCGCGCCAGGCCCGCGACGATCGCGTGGTCGTCGGCGAACCGGCGGTCGCCGTGGACCTCGGCGAAGTCGGTGAACAGCCGCGCGACGTAGTCGAGCATGAACGGCCGGTTGGGGTGCCGGGCCAGCTGCACGCGCTGCCACGGCGCCAGATTCGCGTAGATCTCCCGGCGCATCGAGTCGATCCGCCGCTGCAGCTGGCCGATGTCGGCGTCGCGCTGCTCGGTGCGCGGCATCATCGCCAGCGCCTCGATCTCCTTCTTCAGGACCGCCAGCGGCGCCTCGAAGTCCAGCACCTCGTTGGGCTTGTTCATGTCTCTCCTGGATGCTACCGCAGAACCACGGCGCCCTGGCCGCACACCTTCTCCAGCTCGACGACCAGCTCGGCCGACGGCCGCACGCGCGTCGGGCCCAGCAGGTCGGCCCGCACGCGCACCGGCCGCGCGCCGCCCCGCAGTTCGACCTCGAGCGAGACGCGGCGATCGCCCTTGTGCCGCGACAGCACGCCCAGGATCGCCTCCACCGTGGAGCGGTCGTGCGGCGGCATGGTCAGGCGCACGGCCACCGACCGCGCGGCCTTCTCGCGGACCGCCTCGATGGGCGCGATCTCGCTGGCCTTCATCCGCCCCTTGTCCTCGTCGCGCTCGAACAGCCCCTTGACGAGGACCATGCTGTCCACCTGGATCAGCGACACGGCCTTCTCGAACGCGTCCGGGAAGACGACCACCTCGACGCTGCCCTGCGGGTCGTCGAGCGTGAAGGCGGCCATGCGGGCCCCCTTGCGCGTCTTGAGCGGGCGCACCGCCGTGACGATGCCGCCGATGGTCGCCTCGACCGCCCGGGCGGGCGCCGGCGGCCCCTCCTCGGCGCCCTCGCCGGGGGGCTCCCCCTCCGCCAGCAGGTCGGCGATCGCCCGGGCGCCGATGGCCCGCAGCTCCTCGGCGTAGCGCTCGATCGGGTGCCCGCTCCAGAAGAGGCCGAGCGACTCCTTCTCGCCCGACAGCTGCTGCGCCTCGGTCCAGGCCGGGACCTCGGGCGCCTCGGCGTCGAGGGGCGCGGCGCCCCCGCCCGGCTCGTCGAGGCCGCCGAACAGCTGCGCCTGCCCCTGGTCCCGGTCGCGGCGCGTCCGGTTGCCGTGGTCGATCGCCTTCTCGACGGCCGCGAACAGCCGGGCCCTGAACGCCGCGGGCGGCAGCGCGGCCAGCGCCGGGGACGCGGCGGCGAGCGAGTCCATCGCGCCCGCCTTGACGAGGCTCTCGAGCACGCGCCGGTTCACCTGCCGCGAGTCGAGCTGCTCGCACAGCTCGAACAGCGAGCGGATGCGGCCGGCCTTCTGCCGCACGTCGAGCAGCGCCTGTACGGCCGACTCGCCCACGTTCTTCACCGCGCCGAGGCCGAACCGGATCCCCTCGGGCGTCACCGTGAACCGCAGGTCGCTGCTGTTGAGATCGGGCGGCAGCACCGTCAGGCCCAGCTCGCGGCACTCGCCGAGGTACAGCGCCAGCTTCGGCGTGTTCTGCGACTCGATGGTCAGCAGCGCCGCCATGAAGTGGGCCGGGTAGTTGGCCTTCAGGTAGGCCGTCTGGTAGGCCACCACCGCGTAGGTGGTCGAGTGCGACTTGTTGAAGCCGTAGCCGGCGAACGCCTCCATCAGGTCGAACAGCGCGGCGGCCTTCTTGGCGTCCACGCCCCTGGCCTTCGCGCCGTCGAGGAACTTCTGGCGCTGCGCCTGCATGACCTCGGGGTTCTTCTTCCCCATCGCCTTCCGGAGCAGGTCGGCCTCGCCGAGCGTGAAGCCGGCCACCTCGTAGGCGATGCGCATGACCTGTTCCTGGTAGGCGATGACGCCGTAGGTCTCGCGCAGCACCGGCTCCAGCTCGGGCAGGTCGTACTTCACCTCGACGCGCCCGTGCCGGCGGTTGATGAAGTCGTCCACCATGCCGCCGCGCAGCGGACCCGGCCGGTAGAGCGCGTTGAGGGCGATGAGGTCCTCGAGCCGCTGCGGCCTGGCCTTGCGCAGGATGTCGCGCATCCCGCCGCTCTCGAACTGGAACACGCCGAGCGTCTGGCCGGCCGCGAACAGGTCGTACGTCTTCTGGTCGTCGATCGGGATCGCGGCCAGGCTCACCGTCTCGCCCGTCGTCCGCGCGATCTCGACCACGGCGTCGTCGAGCAGCGTGAGCGTGCTCAGCCCGAGGAAGTCCATCTTCAGGAGACCGATCCGCTCGATCTCCTTCATGCTCCACTGCGTCGTGATCTCGTCGCGGGCGCCCTTGTGCAGCGGGGCGAACTCGGTGATCGGCCGCGGCGCGATGACCACGCCCGCCGCGTGCACCGACGCGTGGCGCGAGAGCCCCTCGAGACGCCGGGCGACCTCGAGCAGCTCCTTGACGCGCGCGTCGGCGGCCTCCATCTCGCGCAGGGCCGGGTTCTCGACCAGCGCCTTGTCGAGCGTCATGTCGAGCGCGGCCGGGATCTGCTTGGCCACCTTGTCGACGTCCGCGTAGGGGATGTCGAGGGCGCGGCCGACGTCGCGCACGACCGCGCGCGCCTTCATCGTGCCGAACGTGATGATCTGCGCCACGTTCTCGCGGCCGTACTTGCGCGTGACGTACTCGATCACCTCGCCGCGCCGGCGCTCGCAGAAGTCGATGTCGATGTCGGGCATCGACACGCGCTCGGGGTTCAGGAACCGCTCGAAGATCAGGTCGAAGTGGAGCGGGTCGACGTCGGTGATGTTCAGGCAGTAGGCGACGACGCTGCCGGCGGCCGAGCCGCGCCCGGGCCCGACCGGGATGCCGTGCTCGCGGGCGTAGCGGATGAAATCCCAGACGATCAGGAAGTACCCGGCGTACTTCATCCGCTTGATCATCTCGATCTCGTAGGCCACGCGCGTCCGGTACTCCTCCATCGTGTGGCGGAGCTGCCCGGCCGCCTCGAGCCCCGCGAGGCGCGGCCGCCTCCGCTCGAACCCCTCCCACACCGTCCGCTCGAAGTACTCGTCGAGGCTGCTCCCCGCCGGCACGTCGAAGTCGGGCAGGTGGTTGACCGTCCGGCCGAGATCCACGTGGCAGCGCTCGGCGATGAGCACCGTGTTCGCCAGCGCGCCCGGGACGTCGCCGAACAGCTGCGCCATCTCGGCCGGCGACTTCAGGTAGAACTGGTCGCCGTGGTACCGCATCCGCTCCGCCTCGTTGACGGTCTTCCCCGTCCCGATGCAGAGCAGGATGTCGTGGGCCTTGGCGTCGTCGCGGCGCAGGTAGTGGACGTCGTTGGTGCAGACCAGCGGCAGGTCCAGCGCCCGGGCCACGCGCTGCAGGCCGGCGTTGACCGGGCGTTGCTCCTCGATGCCCTGGTACTGGAGCTCGAGGAAGAAGTTGCCCGGCCCGAGGATGTCGCGGTAGGCGGCGGCCGTCTCGAGCGCCTGCTCCTCCCGGCCGGCGCGCAGGTGCACCGGGATCTCCCCCTTGAGGCAGCTGCTGAGGCCGATGAGCCCCCGCGCGTGCCGGGCCAGCAGCTCCTTGTCGATCCGCGGCCGGTAGTAGAACCCCTCCGTGTAGGCGAACGACACCAGCTTGATGAGGTTCCGGTACCCCTCCTCGTTCTCGGCCAGCAGCACCAGGTGGTTGTTGCTCTCCGAAATGGCGCCGCTCCGGGCGAACCGGCTCCCCGTGGCGACGTAGGTCTCGCACCCGAGGATCGGCTTGACCCCCTTCTGCCGCGCCTTGTCGTGGAAGATGACCGACGAGAACATGTTCCCGTGCTCGGTGACCGCCAGCGCCGGGACCTTGTCCCGGGCGGCCTGGTCGAGCAGCTCGCCCACCTTGCACGCGCCGTCGAGCAGCGAGTACTCGGTGTGGAGATGGAGGTGAATGAACTCGGCCATCGGGACGGTATCTCGCCAAAACCTGGGGACGGGGAAAGTCGCCTGACGGTATTATACCGGGCGTGAAGTTGGCCCGGCACATTCCCCGCGTCGTCGCCGCCGCCGCGCTCGGGTTCCTGCTCGCCGGGCCGCCCGCGCCGGCGTCCGCGCAGCCTTCCCAGGCGAGGCCGCCCGCGCGTCCCGCCGGCCCGACGCTCCGCGTCCGCAAGGCCCCGCCGCTCGTCCTGACGCCGGCGTGGACGGTGCAGCTGCCCGGCGACCCGTGTCCCGCGGCGGCCGTCGACCGGGAGCGCGGCTTCGCGCTGCTCACCAACGGCAAGGTCGTCGCCCTCCGCCTGTCCGACGGCTCGACGGACTGGACGACGAGCGTCGAAACGCCGGCCGGCACGATCGCCGCCGGAGACGGGCTCGTGTTCGTGCCGGGCCGCGGCGGCCTCGAGGCGCTCGACGCCGGCACCGGCGCGTCCCGGTGGACGGCGGCGATCGGGGCCGCGGGGTCGGCCGCGCCCCTGCCGCTCGAGGGCTTCGTGCTCGTCGTCACCGGTGACGGGAACGCCGTGATGATCGCGGCCGGGTCCGGCCAGGTCGCCTGGACGCGCCCGGTCGGCGCGTCGCCCGTGCGGCCCGCGGCGGGGCGCGGCGTCGTGGTCGTCGCGACCGGCGACGGCCGCGTGGTGGCGCTCGACCGCGCGTCGGGACGGACGGCCTGGACCGCGCGGCTGCCCGCGCCGGCCACGGCGCTGGCCGCGTTCGGCGACCGCGTCTACGCCGGCGGCGGC
>JAJXZZ010000145.1 GCA_021779795.1 Acidobacteriota bacterium
GCCCCCGATCCCCGATCCCCGATCCCTCGTCCCTGTTAGTATTACAAGATCATGCGCGAACTCTCCAAAGCCTTCGAGCACTCCGAGGTCGATCCCCGCTGGTACGCGTTCTGGGAGTCGATCGGCGCCTTCCGCGCCGACCCGGCCTCCGGCAAGCCGCGCTTCAGCATGGTCATTCCGCCGCCCAACGTCACCGGCTCGCTGCACATGGGGCACGCCCTGAACCACACGCTGCCCGACATCATCGCGCGCTGGAAGCGGATGCAGGGCTACGACGTGCTGTGGCTGCCCGGCACCGACCACGCCGGCATCGCCACGCAGAACGTGGTCGAGAAGCAGCTGGCGCAGGAGGGGAAGACGCGGCACGACCTCGGGCGCGAGGCCTTCGAGGCGCGCGTGTGGGAGTGGGTGAAGAAGAGCCACGGCACCATCACCGGCCAGATGCGCAAGCTCGGCGAGTCGGTGGACTGGAGCCGCGAGCGCTTCACGCTCGACGAGCAGCTGTCGCGCGCGGTGCGCCGCGTCTTCGTGTCGCTCTACGACGAAGGGCTCATCTACCGCGGCGCGTACATGGTCAACTGGTGCCCGCGCTGCCGGACGGCGCTCTCCGACCTCGAGGTCGTGCACAAGGACACGACCGGCAAGCTGTGGTACGTCCGCTACCCGGGCGCGGACGGCGGCCCCGGCGTGACGGTGGCCACCACGCGCCCCGAGACGATGCTCGGCGACTCGGCCATCGCCGTGAACCCGGACGACCCGCGCTACCGCGGCCGCGTCGGGCAGAAGGTCCGCCTGCCGATCATCGGCCGCGAGCTGACGATCGTCGCCGACGAGTTCGTGGACCCCGCCTTCGGCACCGGCGCGGTGAAGGTGACGCCGGCGCACGACCCGAACGACTTCCAGATGGCCAAGCGGCACGGGCTGGCCGAGATCGCCGTGATCGACGAGGACGGGAAGATCACCGCTGCCGGCGGACCCTACGCCGGCCTCGACCGGTTCAAGGCCCGCGCCCGCATCGTCGAGCAGCTCGAGCAGGACGGGCTCCTCGAGAAGGTGGCGGACCACCAGCACGCCGTCGGCACCTGCCAGCGCTGCAGCACCGTCGTCGAGCCGCTCATCTCCACGCAGTGGTTCGTCAAGATCGAGCCGCTCGCCCGGGAGGCGATCCGCGTCGTCGAGGAGGGGCAGGTCCGCTTCCTGCCCGAGAACTGGACCAAGACGTACTACGAGTGGATGTACAACATCCACGACTGGTGCATCTCGCGCCAGCTGTGGTGGGGGCACCGGATCCCCGCGTGGTACTGCCGGGCGTGCGGGCAGATGATCGTCGCCGAGCAGACGCCCGAGCGCTGCGCCTGCGGCGGCGCGCTCGAGCAGGACAACGACGTCCTCGACACCTGGTTCAGCTCGCAGCTGTGGCCGTTCAGCACGATGGGGTGGCCGGACGAGACGCCGGACGTCGCCCGCTACTACCCGACCGACCTGATGCTGACCGCGTTCGACATCATCTTCTTCTGGGTCGCGCGGATGATCATGGCGGGCGTGAAGTTCACCGGGGAGGTGCCCTTCCGCGACGTCTACATCACCGGCCTGGTGCGCGACGAGCGCGGCGCGAAGATGTCGAAGACCATGGGGAACGTCGTCGATCCGCTCGATGTGATGGACGAGCACGGCGCCGACGCGCTGCGGTTCACGCTGACCGCGATGGCGGCCCCCGGGATGGACATCCCGCTCTCGGAAGGGCGGATGTTGGGCTACCGCCAGTTCATCAACAAGATCTGGAACGCTTCGCGGTTCGTGCTGATGAACCTGGGCGACGACGAGACGCGCGGAGAGGTGCCCGAGGCCGCGACGCTCGGGCCGGCCCACCGGTGGATCCTCCACCGGCTGAACGCCGTGACCGGCGAGGTGAAGGAGGCCTTCTCGGCCTACCGCTTCGACGTCGCGGCCGACCGGCTCTACCACTTCTTCTGGCACGAGTACGCCGACTGGTACATCGAGATGACCAAGCAGCACCTGCAGACCGAGGGGGCCGAGCGCGACGCGACGCGGGCCGTGCTCGTCGAGGTGCACGACCGCGTGCTGCGCCTGCTGCACCCGATCATGCCGTTCGTCACCGAGGAGCTGTGGCAGCACCTGCCGCGGCGCGCCGGGGACGGCCGGACGATCACGCTGGCGCGCTACCCCGAGCCGCGCGAGGACTGGGTGGACGAGGCCGCGGCCGCCGACGTGCAGCTGCTGCAGGACGTGGTGACCACGATCCGGACGGCGCGGGCCGAGCGGTCGGTGAAGCCCTCGGAGAAGATTGCCGCGACGGTCGAGGGGGCGACGCCCGAGCAGGCGCGCGTCCTGTCGGGCGAGCAGGGGTACATCCTGGCGCTGGCCGGCCTGAGCGCGCTCGGCTTCGGGCAGGCCCACGCCCCGGCCGAGGGGACCGAGATCGTGACCCGTGTCTGCGGGCACCTGCGGGTGCACATGCAGATGCCGCAGGCGGACCGCGGCGCCGAACGGGAGAAGCTGCGGAAGAAGCTGGCCGACGCCGAGCGCGAGGCCGCGTCGATCGACGCCAAGCTGGCCAACGAGCAGTTCGTCTCGAAGGCGCCGGCCCGGCTGGTCGAGGAGACGCGGGCCCGCCGCGCGGTGCTCGACGTGCAGCTGCAGAAGATCAGGCACACGATCGACGAGATGGGAGCGTAGGGTGGCGTCGGGCATCCCGCGCCCCTCGGCCCTGCCGCCCGAGTTCGCCGACGCGCTCGCCCCGAGGGCGGGCCGGCTCGGCGGCTTCGGCGCGCGCGTCGAGTGGTACGACACGGTGTCGTCCACCAACGACGTCGCCGACCGCCTCGCCTGGGAAGGCGCCGCGCACGGCACCGTCGTCGCCGCCGACTTCCAGGAGAGCGGCCGGGGCCGGATGGGGCGCACGTGGCACTCGCCGCCGGGCGCCGGCCTGTACGTGTCCGTCGTGCTGAGGCCCGAACGGCTTCTCGCGCCGGGCGGGCGCGCGCCGCTCTCGGCAGCCTCGCCGGTGACGCTGACGGCCGGCGTGGCCGCGGCCGACGCGCTTCGGGCGGTGACCGGGCTGCCCGTCGAGATCAAGTGGCCGAACGACGTCGTGATCGGCTGGCGCAAGATCTGCGGCATCCTGGCCGAGGGGGCCGCCGCCGGCCACGCGATCCGGCACGTCGTGCTCGGCATCGGCGTCAACGTGCTCGCGTCCGCCTACCCGCCGGACATCGCCGACCGCGCGACGTCGCTCGAGGCGGAGGCCGGGCGGGCGGTGGATCGCGGGGCGGTGTTCGCGGAACTGCTGGCCTGCCTGGCTGAGCGGGTGGGCCGGCTGCCGGCCGGGCGGTTCGACGAGGTGCTCGAGGCCTGGCGGCGGCTGTCGCCCTCGAGCGTCGGCACGCGCGTCGGCATCTCGACGCCGGACGGATGGGTCGAGGCGGTCACGGCCGGCCTCGACGCGGACGGGGCGCTCCTGGTCCACGCCGGGGGCGAGGCGCGGCGCGTCATCGCGGGCGAGGTGCGCTGGCCCGCGCCGGGCGGCCGCCTCAACGAGGATCTCCATGCTGCTCGCCATTGACATCGGCAACACGAACATCGTCGTGGGCGTGTTCCACGGCGCCGAGCTGCGGCACAGCTGGCGCCTGTCCACGCAGCGCAACCGCACGGCCGACGAGATGGGGATGTGGGTGCTCCAGCTGTTCCAGCACGGGCGCCTGGCCCCCGCCGACATCGACGCCGTCGTCGCGGCGTCGGTGGTGCCCACGCTGACGCGGCCGACCGTCGAGATGTCGCGCCGCTACTTCGGCCGCAGCCCGCTGGTGGTGGACGGGACGGTGGACACCGGGATGCCCAACCTCTACGGCGCGCCGGCCGAGGTCGGCGCCGATCGGATCGTCAACGGCGTGGGGGCGTTCGAGCGCTACGGCCGGGCCGAGGGGCGGCCGCTCATCGTCATCGATTTCGGGACCGCGACAACGTTCGACGCCATCTCGCGGAAGGGCGAGTACCTCGGCGGGGTCATCTGCCCGGGCGTGACGATCTCGGCCGACGCGCTGTTCGAGCGCGCGGCGCGGCTGCCGCGCGTGGACGTGCGCCGGCCCGAGGGGGTCATCGGGCGGACGACGGTGGGGTCGATCCAGTCGGGGCTCTACTACGGGTACATCGGCCTGGTGGAAGGCGTGGTCCGGCGGATGCGCGGCGAGATGGGGGACGACACGCGGTCGGTGGCCACCGGCGGCCTCGCCGAGATGATCGCGCCCGACACGCCGTCGATCGACGAGGTGGACCGGGACCTGACGCTGCACGGCCTGCGCCTCATCTGGAGCCGGAACCAGGGAGCCTCCCGCTAGTGGACGCCGCCGCCTACTGCCGCGAGGTCGAGGCGCACCTGTGCCGCCGGAACGGCGGGCACCTGGTGCGGGTCATCGGCCCCGCGTTCGAGATGGTCGCCGGCTGGGCCGCGCGCGGCATCCCGATCAAGATCGCGTGCCGCGGCATCGACCGGACGGTGGAGCGGCGGATGGCCAAGGGACCGCGCCGGCGGCCGCTGCGCGTGGAGTTCTGCGAGGCCGACGTGCTCGACGCGTTCGACGAGTGGAGCCGCGCGGTCGGTCTCGGCACGGCCGGCGGAGGCGCGATCCGCCAGCCCGGCTCGGGCGCGGACGCGGGCCCGGACGCGGGCCCGGAGGGCGAGGCCGGGCGGACGAAGTCGGGCCCCTCGTTGCGGGCGCACCTCGACCGCGTCGTGACGCGCCTCACCGACCGGGTGACCGACGGGTCGCTGACCGGCCCGCTCGAGGCGCTGGCCGAGCGCCTGATGGCGGAGATCGGCGAGATGCGGGCCGCCAGCCGCGGCGCCAGGGGCGAGGCCAGGGCGGCGCTCGTCGGGCGCCTGCAGGCGCTCGACGACGAGATGATGGCGGCGGCGTGGGAGGCCACGCCGGCCGACGCGCGCGCGGCCATCCGGCGCGAGGCCGAGGAGGAGATCGTGGCGTTCCGTACCCGGATGCCGGCCGAGGAGTACGCGCGGGTGAGCGACGCGGCCGCGTCGCGCCTGCTCCGCGGCCGGTACAAGCTGCCGGACCTCGCCTACCCGGCGTAGGGGTCGGAGCGGGTTTCCGCGATCTCATTTCTGTCATTCACATCTGTAACCGCGGAAGACCGCGCCGACCCCTATGCTCTCGCCGGGTGCCATCGTCGAGCTCTCCATCGAAAAGCCTGCCGCCGGCGGGCGGATGATCGCGCGCCACGAGGGGCTCGTCGTGCTCGTGCATGCCGCGATCCCCGGCGAGCGCGTCCGCGCCGTCGTCGAGCGGATCGGCCAGGGCGTCGCCTACGCGACGGCCCTCGAGATCGTCGAGGCCTCGCCCGACCGGCGGGCCGGCGCCGCGGACTGGGCCTGCGGCGGCAACGTCTACAGCCACATCGCCTACGGTCGGCAGCTCGCGCTCAAGGCGGACGTCGTCGCCGACGCCCTCGGGCGGATCGGCAAGATGCCGGTCGAGTCGCCGATCGCGGTGACGGGGTCGCCCGAGGAGGGCTACCGGATGCGGGCGCGCTTCCACGCCCGCGGGCGGATGCTCGGGTTCTTCCGCGAGGGGACGCACGGGCTGTGCGATCCCGCCTCGACGCGGCAGCTCCTACCCGAGACGTGCGAACTGGTGGCCGCGCTCGCCGACCGCGTGCGCGACGGGTCGCTCGACGGCGTGACCGAGATCGATCTGGCCGAGAACGTGCCGGCCACCGAGCGGGCGCTGCACCTCGAGCTGAACGCGCCGCGCGCGCCCCGCGGCCTGCCGCTCGTCGCCGCGCTGCCTACCGTCACCGGCGTCAGCGCGTCGTTCACCGCGCCGGCGCGCGCGCGCCAGGGGCGCGTCCGCCGGACGATGACCGCGGGCGGGACGGCGGCCGTGGTGGACACGATCGACCTGGAGGGGCGCGACGGGCGGCCGGTCAGATTCCGCCTGCAGCACCACGCGCAAGCCTTCTTCCAGGGGAACCGCTACCTGCTGGCGCGCCTGGCCTCGCGCGTCGTGTCGCTCGCGCCCGAGGGGCCGGTCGTCGATCTCTACGCGGGCGTCGGGCTCTTCTCGGCCGCGCTGGCCGCGGCGGGGCGGGGGTCAATCGTCGCCGTGGAGGGGGATCCCGCGGGCGCGGCGGACCTGACGATCAACGCCGCGCCGTTCGGGGCCGCGCTCGAGCCGGTGGAGATGGCCGTCGAGGCGTACCTCGCCTCGCGCCCGGTGCCGACCGGCGCCGCCATCGTCATCGACCCGCCGCGGACGGGGATGTCGAAGGAGGCGTCGGCAGCCGTGGCGGCCCAGCCGGCCGGCCGTCTCGTCTACGTGTCGTGCGATGTGGCGACGTTCGCGCGGGACGCGCGAAAGCTGGTGGATGCGGGCTACCGCCTCGAGCACCTCGAGGCGTTCGACCTCTTCCCGAACACCGCGCACGTGGAGGTGGTTGGGGCGTTCGCGAGAATCTAGCGATCTTGCGATCTTGCGATCTTGCGAAGTACGAAGTAGGAAGTACGAAGTGCAACCGGCAGTGGAATCGGGCCGTCAGGCGTCAGCCGGACCGTCTTGAGCCCTGAGCCTTCTACTGCCGGCATGCCTCGATGAACCCCTCGAACAGCGGCCTGAACTCGCCGGTCCGCCAGAAGTTCTCCGGGTGCCACTGCACGCCGAGGCAGAAGGGGGCGTCGGGGCATTCGATCGCCTCGATGACGCCGTCGGGCGCCGTGGCCGTGACCTCGAACCCCGGGGCGATGCGCTTGATCGCCTGGTGGTGGCGGCTGTTCACCGAGCAGGTGTCGGCGTCGACCATCTTCTCCTGCATCAGCGTCCACAGCCGGCTGCCCTTGCTGATCCACACTTCGTGCGCGATGGCGCACGGGGGGACCGGCACGGTGTGGGGGAGGGTGCCGGCCTCCTCGGCGGCGATGTCCTGCACGAGCGTCCCGCCGAAGGCGACGTTCATCACCTGCAGCCCGCGGCAGATGCCGAAGATGGGGAGCCGGGCCCCGCGCGCGGCCTGAATCAGGGCGAACTCGAAGGCGTCGCGTTCCGGCTCGATCGCCGTCACCGTCGGGTGCCGTTCCTCGCCGTAGCGCACCGGGTCGATGTCCACCCCGCCGGTCAGCAGCAACCCGTGGATCTCGGTCACCACCTCCCCGGGCTTGTCCTGGAGCGGATCGAACACGCGCGGGTCCCCGCCGGCGCGACGGACCGATTCGACGTAGTCGGGAAGGCTGCGGCACGGAGCGATGCCGATGATCGGAGACATAGCAATCCTCGAAGTGCGAACCGGGCCGCCCGGGCGGCTACATGCGGTGCGGGACCGGGATCCCCATCAGGCCGAGCGCCGCGGTCAACTGATTCCGGAAGTAGCTGACGGCCGCGGCGCGCCACCGGCGGGCGTCCTCGCGCGGTTCGTTCAGGATCGGGAACCGGTGATAGAACGCGTTGAACGTCTGTGCCAGGCCGAACGCGTACTTCGCGAGGACGGAGAACTCGAGCGTCCGGACCGCCTGCTCCGCCACTTCGTCCAACCGCGAGGCTTCGAGCACCAGGGCCCAGAGGTCGTGCCCGCCGCCGTTGTCGTCGTCCAATTCCCCTGAGGGCGTAGAGCTGAGGGGGCTCAGGAATTCCGCTTCGCCGACGCCTTCCCGGTCGCGAAGCTTCTGGAAGATGTTGTTCGCTCGGACGACAGCATACTGTAAATA